>JAQUME010000041.1 GCA_028718245.1 Candidatus Omnitrophota bacterium | reverse complement strand
TTTTTCCCCTGCGGGGTAAGGGAATAAACAAAACGCTCCGGCCGCCTGCCTGCTTTACCGGCGCGCTTAGTAAGCAGGCCTTTATTCTCCAGGACCTTCAAAGGATAGTAGATCGATTTTAATTCGACACCGGCAAAAAGGGAAAGTATCTGGCGGACATTGGTCTTGATCTGGTAACCGTGTTTGGGGCTTTGACGCAGCAAACCTAAAAGAATAAGCTCCTGCTCGATCATCCGGTAACACCCATAGACCTGAATTTCTTATATCTTAACTCAAGCAGCTTTTCCGGGCTCAACGCATCCAACTCCTTAAGGTTCCTTAAGATCGCCTCTTTGATATTTTGGCCGCTCTTTTGGGGATCGCGATGCGCTCCACCGAAGGGCTCGGGGATAATTTCATCAATTATTCCCATCTTCAACAGGTCCTGGCCGGTTAATTTCAAAACCTCCGCTGCTTGAGGGGCCTTGGCCCCGTCCTTCCAGAGGATCGCAGCGCAACCTTCCGGCGAGATGACCGAATAATAAGAATTCTCCAGGACCGCCACCCGGTCAGCCACCCCTACGCCCAAAGCCCCGCCTGAACCGCCTTCCCCTATAACGATGGAAACAATGGGGGTGGCAATACGCGCCATCTCCCTTAAATTAAGCGCGATCGCCTGGGATTGGCCGCGTTCTTCGGCGCCGATACCAGGGTATGCTCCGGGGGTATCGATAAAAACTACGACCGGTAATCCAAACTCCTCGGCCATCTGCATAAGGCGTAAGGCCTTGCGGTAGCCTTCAGGATGGGCGCATCCAAAATTACGCTTTAAGTTTTCCTTGGTGTCCCTGCCCTTCTGATGCCCCATGACAAGGATCTTCTTTTTATCTATCTTGGCCAGGCCGCAGACCAGGGCTTTGTCATCGCCGAAAAGCCGGTCCCCGTGGAGCTCTACAAAATCCGACATGATCATATTGATATAATCCAGGGTATAGGGCCTTTGCTGATGGCGGGCAAGCTGCACTCTCTGCCAGGGGGTAAGATTAGTGTAGGTATCCTTCCTTAAATGCTCAAGCTTCTCTTCAAGCTTTTTTACTTCGGAGGAGAGGTCGATCTTCTTCTCGGAGATGAAGGTTTTCAACTCCTGGATCTTTTTCTCAAGCTCAATAATCGGTTTTTCAAAATCAGGTCCGGCCATTTAACGTCAGATACTCCTTATTTAGTCAACAACAGTCACCTCTGTGCCGACCGGCACAATAGTGTAAAGCTCCTCCACGTCGGTGTTATTTAAACGCACGCACCCCTGGGTCACCTGCTTGCCCAACTCTTTGGGCTCGGTAGTCCCGTGGATCCCGTAGCCGGCCAGGTCAAAGCCCATCCAGCGGGTGCCTAACACGTTCTCGCTGCTTCCCGGAGGTACAACCGCCCCGGCCTTAAACCAGGTGGGGTTAATAAGTTTATTGACGACCTTGAATGTGCCTACCGGGGTACAATTATTCTTGCCTGTAGATACGATGTACGTCTTGATTATCTCTTCGTCGCTCTTAAGCAGCAATATATTCTGGGATTTATCTACCAATATGGTAAAAGGGGCGTTCCAGATCTTTATCTTGCGTCCGGGGATTATCAGGGAATCGCTGATATTATTGCTTTTCATGATAAGCTCTACGGTGGTCTTATATTGACGGGCTATTTTTGCCAGCGAATCTCCGGGTTTTACCTGATAGGTTATGCTTTTAGGGGTGATCGCCGGAGAAAACAACAATTTGATATTCATCTCTTCGGCCTTTCTCTGCCAGGCGGCTACCTCCGGTGACTCCGGAAAATCATTCACCAGCTTCTGATAGAGCTCCTTGGCCTCAAGCAGGCTTCCTTTAGCCTCAAGACCGCGCGCCTGGTTAAACAGGCCATGCATGGAGGAACGGCTGGCTGGGCTGATCCTGGCGCACCCCCTCCCGATGCTTAAAAAAATAAAAATCCCGGCAACTACAACTATTGCCAACACCGCTATAACCAGAATTCTCTTATTCACTAGATCCTCCTTAAGTTCTTATTCAGAAAAATCCCTGCGAGCATCGCGAGCAGGAACCTCCTTAGAATTTTTATCTGTAAGATATCAAAGCAATGGCAATACCCAAAAACAGGCCCATGATCACCTCTACCGGGGTATGGCCTATCAGTTCGCGCAGGCGTATCTCTTTGATCTTTCCCTGCCAGTAGATATCCTCCATGATCTTATTTAAGATGCCGGCCTGTTTGCCTGTTGAGCGGCGCACACCCTGGGCGTCAAACATTACCACTACGCCAAAAGCAAAGGCCAGGGCAAAATAAACGCTGTCAAAGCCGCATTCCAGGCCAATGCTGGTTGCAAGGCTGGCTGCCCCGGCAGCATGCGTAGAAGGCATGCCTCCTGAGCCGATAAAAAGGCGAAAATCAAATTTCCTCAAACGGAAAACACCCAGGAGCACTTTGAGCGTCTGGGCGATCAGCCAGGCTGAAACAGTGGTCATTAAAATCTTGTTCCTGTATACCTCTACAAAGAAATCTCTCATTTTTACGGGACAGGGATAACTTCGATCCTGGTTTTCATGGTTGGCTTGCCGTCCTTGAGCAGATAACCGCGGTTACCTTCTTTATTTAAAGCGGGACTCCTGCGTTTCCCGGCCTTTAGCTGCTCATTTTCCCGGAAGAAACGGCTGATCCTGTTCTTGGCGGCTTTTAAATAACCCTTGAGAGTCCTGTTTTCCTGGGCCAACTGCTCTTTAAGTCCTTTTTCTTTCCTCAACTCCTGCAATAAGTTTTGTTTCTCTTGCGACAATTGCGCCACCTCTCCCTGGGCCTGGAGCAGGCTATTTTGAAGGCTGAACCTCAGCTTCAATTCACTCACATATCTGGCCAGGCTAAAGACAGCAATAACCAGCAACAAGATAAACGCTATATTCTTGATGGCCGCCTTATTCATAAGCTAATATTATATAATCCACCGCCTAAAAAGCAAGCTATTTCCTCCTTAAAATAAGTTAGATTATCGGGCCTATTACGTCTATTGTCTTAAAAGACCTGTCCTTATGGCAGGCAAGGAGGGATAATGATCGCCAAAACCTACAGTTTCGGCCTCCTGGGCCTGGAGGCTTATCCGGTAGAAATAGAGATTGATGCCGCAAACGGGCTTCCCGCGGTAACCCTGGTCGGCCTGGCAGATACGGCGGCTAAAGAAAGCAAAGAGAGGGTGCGCTCCGCGATCAGGAATTCGGGGTTCCAGTGGCCCGGGCAAAGGATAACCGTAAATCTTGCCCCTTCCGGCATCAAAAAAGAAGGCGCTTGTTTTGACCTGGCTATTGCCCTGGGCATCCTGGCAGCTACCGGCCAGATCAATAGTGCTATGCTTAAAGATCATTATTTTCTGGGAGAATTATCCCTTAATGGGGAGCTGAGGCCGGTACATGGGGTTTTAGCCATAAGCTTGGCCATGGCTAAACTAGAGGTAAAGAACCTTCTGCTTCCGGAGGAAAATAGCCATGAGGCCGGGATCGTGCCTGAGATATCGGCCTGGCCCCTAAGAAACCTGGGGGAGGCCGTCCAATTTTTAGCTGATCCCGGAATTAAACAGCCGCTGAAATTAGCCCTCGACCGGATCATCCGGGAGAACGCGGATTACCCGGTGGATTTTTCCGAAGTAAAGGGACAGCATTTTGCCAAAAGGGCGCTTGAGGTGGCTGTATCAGGCGGACATAATATCCTGATGATCGGCCCCCCGGGAGCCGGGAAAACCATGCTTGCCAAAAGGATCCCCACGATCATGCCGGAACTGACGCTGATGGAGGCCCTAGAGATAACCAGGATACACTCCGTGGCAGGCACACTTTTAAAAAAAGAGCTTTTTATAGGAACGCGGCCATTCCGTTCTCCGCATCACAGTATTTCGGATATCGCCCTGATCGGCGGCGGAGCGGTCCCTGTGCCGGGTGAAATTAGCCTGGCGCATCAGGGAGTGCTTTTTCTGGATGAACTCCCGGAATTCCAGCGCGACGCCTTAGAGGCACTGCGGCAACCTTTAGAAGACGGTTCAATCCGCGTAACCCGTATATTTAAATCCTTGGCCTTTCCCGCTTCTTTTGTCCTGGTAGCCGCGATGAACCCCTGTCCCTGCGGATATTACACTGACCCTTATCGCGCCTGCCGCTGCAACACCACTCAGCTGGCCAGGTACCGCGCGAAGATCTCCGGCCCGCTTTTAGATAGAATAGATATACACATAGAAATACCGGCTGCCCGTTTTCAGGAGCTATCCAGCACAACACCCGCTGAGAATTCCGCTCAGATCAAAGAACGCGTAGATAAGGCCCGCCTGATCCAGGCAGAAAGATTTTCCGCCGAAGGCATTCTTTACAATGCCCGGATGAGCCACAAACAGGTAAAAAAATTCTGCGCTTTAGGCGGTGAGGAAAATGAGCTGCTTAAAATGGGGATGGCTGAATTTGATCTTAGCGCCCGCGCTTATGATAAGGTATTAAAAGTCTCCAGGACGATCGCGGACCTGGCCGGGGCCAAAAACATACGGGCAGAACATATTTCAGAGGCAATACAGTATAGAAGCCTGGATAAACAGGTAATGATATAAATATTTATCTTTCACAGGCGCAGCAGCCGGCTATTTATTCCGGTGCGGTTCCAGCAGCTTTAAAAAATCAGGATCCACCTGATTTCCCAGTTCGATCAGCTTATCGCAATGCCTTATTGCCGGATCATATTTCCCCTGCTTGTAATAGAAAACGGCCAGGTTAAAATGGGCTGTCGTAAAATTCGGCGATCGAGCCACTATTGTTTCCCAGATTGAAATGGCTTTATCGATCTGTCCCTGATCGGCATAAATTGCGGCCAGATTATTCGCATTTTCGATATCCGGCTTAAGCTGATACGCCCGCAGGAAGGCTTTTTCTGCCTCCTGCAAATTGCCGTTATCCGCGTAGGCGTTGCCCAAATTATAAAATGGCCTGGCCTTATTAGGCGATTTCCGGGCAGCATCGCTCCATAAAGTAGTCTCATTCTGCCAGACAAAATTCCTCTTATAGGTCAATAAAGAATACCCCGCGATCACCGGTAACAGTATAATTAACGGCAAGTAGGGTTTCTTTTCCCCGAGAAAATAATAGATAACAGCGATAAGAAAAATACCGTACCCAACCATGGGCAAATAAAGGCGGTGCTCAAAAATAACGTCCGAGATAGGGATAATACTTGATTCGGCCAGCAAAGTTATAAAAAACCAGAAAATAGCAAAAGAGATCAGCCTGTATTTCGAAAATGTCTTTATGGCGATAAATATAGTAATTAATATCGCTGCGCAACTGATTAGAACAGGCATCTCCAACAATGTCCTTGATATGGAATAATCGTAATCAATGTTCTGGTTTAAAGGAAAAAAGAGCAGCCTCATATAAGTCAGCAGTACTCTGGTCTGGGTCAAAAAATACTGGATCCCCGTAACAGGATTACTAACCATCCTTACTATGTCTACTTTCCACATTGGGTGGCTAAAAAACAGGGCTATAGGGATGACCGGCAGGAGGAGCAGAAAAGGCGCGGCATATTTACGCACAGAGTGATCCTTATTGCCAAAAAAACAAGCCTCGTACAGGATGATCATAAAGGGCAAGGTTACGGTATTCTCCTTGGTAAACATAGCGGCTGACCCGATAACCAGGGAAGAGAGATAAAACCAGATCCATCCGCCCGGGCTCTGCGCATTCAACTGCAATAGTCTTGACTTAGCGTACAGAGCCAAAGAAAGGATATAAAAAAACCCTGCCAGGGAGGTGACCCGCTGATAGATATACGTAACGGATTCGGTCTGCAGGGGGTGGGCCAGAAATACCAGCGCAACCAGCAAGGCAAGCAAAAAAGAATATTTCTTTATCCCATCCTCCTTTAATGCCGGGGAGGAAAAAGTCAACAGCATAAACCAAAAAACCAGGAACGAACTCCCCAGGTGGATGAGAAGATTAACCGCGTGATAACCAAATACCCGCAGCTGGCTGAAATGGTAATTGACGGCGAAGGTCAGAAAAGAAATGAAACGGGGAGGGGAGAAATTCCACAGGCCGCTTAGATCCCCGATATTCCTTATATAGGGATTATCGCGGATAAATACGGTATCATCAAAAGTAAATTGCGCGAGAAAGCTGTTGGAATAAATAACTGTTCCCAACAGCACAATTATTGCGGCCGCGAAAAAATTAAACCATTTTTTTAAAAACCCCACCTTCATAGCTGCCTTGCAGGAGCTTAAAGACAAATAATTAAAATTAATGCGTGGATACTTCGATGACCGTGCTGGCGCTTGAAGAATTGCCGGCCTCATCCCTTACTGTAAGGGTAGCGGTGAAACTACGCGTCCCGTAAGTGGTGCTCCAGTAAGTATTTTCGGGGTTTTTCTTGGCAGAGGTATCTCCGTCGCCAAAATCCCAATCATAAGAGACGATCCGGCCTGATTTAGAGTAGGATTTCTGCCCGGAAAAATTTACCTTGAGCGGCGAAAAACCTTTCGCAGGCCTGGCAATAATCACCGCCACCGGAGGCTCCGGGGATGGCTTAACCACCGGCTTTACCTCGACGCTGACAGGCTTAACTTCCGTTGGCTGGGACTGGACAAGAGCCGGCTGCGGTTCAGGAACAGTTGGCTGTGGTTCAGCGGGAGGAGCAGGCAGCTGGGCCTCAGCAGGAGGTTCAATTTTCGGAGCTGCGGCCGGAGCTAGCGACAATGCCTGGCCTTGTTTCAGAGATTCTTTGGCTATATCCTCATTGATGTACGCGTTAAGTTTTTCCCTGAGGCTGTTTACGCGGGCTTTCTCCAGCGCGTCCTTCTGCTCATCAAGCTTATCAACCTTCTCCCTGTATTTAGGATCGCGGTTATATTTATAATCCGAGTAAGCAATAAACGGCCAGCGCACAACACCCCACATGAAATCCACGAGCATCGCCGGAGGATCCCAGAAGAACTCCATCATCCGCGACCTTATCTGGCCCATATTTTTATAATAGTATTCGACCTTGGCCCTGCGGCGCTTAAAACGCTCCCTGGCTAAAGTCAGATCCGGCGGCAGGGATTTTCCCTGCCCGACAGTGTATTCTAAAACTGGCTTGCCGTCATAAGTGGCCACGTAACCCTGGCTGGCGGAAGGCCCGGATTTCTGGAATTTGTAGGTGGCGCAGCCGGATAAAACAAACGCAAAAAATAATAAAACCAGGATTCTTCTCACTTCCTTACTCCCCCTCCTTATTCTCGTATTTAATATCTGCTATTGACGCATCAAAGCCAATGCCTCTGAGCGGGTCTTTTCATTCTCCTTAAAGATACCCCGCACCGCGCTGGTTACCGTCATGGTCCCGGGCTTACGCACCCCGCGCATGGACATGCAAAGATGCTCTGCCTCGATAACCACCATAACCCCAAGAGGCTTTAATTTCCCCATCACGATCTCGGCAATCTGCGTAGTTAACCTTTCCTGCACCTGCGGCCGGCGCGCCAGGATATCCACAACCCGGGCAAGTTTGCTTAATCCGGTTACCCTGCCGTTTTTAGGGATATAGGCGATATTGGCCCTGCCCAGAAAAGGCAAAAGATGGTGCTCACAGACAGAATACAGCGGTATGCCGCGCAGCAGGATGATTTCATGGTGCTTCTGGTCAAGGATCACCTCAAGCTCTTTCTCGGGGTTTTGCTTTATCCCGGAGAAGATCTCTTCATACATCTCGGCTACCCTGCGGGGGGTTTCCAGAAGATCTTTCTTCCTCGGGTTCTCTCCGATAGCCTCCAGGATATCCCTTACTGCCCTTTCAATTTTCTTACGGTCCATAAACACCTCTATTTACCGATACAAAAACGGCTGAAGATCTTATCCAGTAGGTCTTCCGGGGAATCCTTACCTAAAATATCATCCAGGTAAGCCAAAGCATCCTTGACCCCCTGGCAGATGAACTCTCCGGATAGGTTATTATCTAATGAATTGCCTGCTTCTGCAATAAGTTTTTCTGCCGCCCTAAGGGAATTGATATGCCTTAAGCTGCTGACCATAACCGGCTCCGGAGAATGCACCGCTCCTTTATATACCTGGCCGGCAACCGCATCCTCAAGCAGTTCAATATTCCTGGACCTCTTGGCGGAGAGTTCAACTAAGGCCGGGAAGATCTTACCGATCCTTTCTTTATCTATCCTCTGCTTAAGATCTATTTTATTGATCACCGGGATGACCTTGCGGGATTTTAATTTTTCCATAAGCTTATGGTCCTCTCTGCTTAAAGGCCTGCTTCCGTCAAAGAGCATAACCACCAGGTCCGCCAGGGCGATCTGTTTCTTAGAGCGTTGCACTGCTTTCCTGCCTACCAGGCTTTTTGAGTCAATTATGCCCGCGGTATCAACTATTCTTACCGGTATACCCCTGATATCGATTATCTCCTCGATGGTATCCCGTGTAGTTCCGGGAACGCTGGTTACAATAGAACGCTCCTTCTTAAGCAGGGCGTTTAAAAGCGAAGACTTGCCCACATTGGGCTTTCCGCAGATGACCAGATGTATCCCCTCTTTGCAGATCCTGGCAGTTTTGGATCCGGAAAGCAAACGGGCTATTTTCCCGCGGCCGGCGGAAATTTTTTTTGCGATCCCCTCTTTTTCCGTCGCCGTGATCCCCTCTTCGGGAAAATCGATCTGCGCCTCTAAAAGGGTAAGTATATCCAGAAGCCCTTGCCTGATCTGCCTGACCTGAACCGATAGCCTGCCCTGCAGCTGCTCCTGGCTTATCTTTAAAGCAGAGTCGGTTTTAGCGCAGATAACATCGATCACCGCCTCTGCCTGCGCAAGATCAATGCGGCCGTTAATAAAAGCGCGTTTGGTGAATTCTCCAGGTTCAGCCAGACGCGCACCTTTGGCTATAACCAGCTCCAGGACTTTACGCAAAGCCACTAATCCTGCGTGGCAGTTTATCTCTACCACATCCTCCCTGGTATATGATCTCGGAGAGCGCATCAGGGTAAGGATCGCCTCGTCGATGACTTGAGC
>JAQUME010000040.1 GCA_028718245.1 Candidatus Omnitrophota bacterium | reverse complement strand
TTTCCGCTACAAAATTAGATACCGTGTGCAGATTCTTTCCTTCTACAACCACCAACAGATCATATGTCCCGCTGATCAAATAACAGCTGGTTACCTCGGGAAATGAATAGATGCGCTCGGCGATCTTGTCAAACCCTAAGTCCTTCTGCGGGACGATGTTTACCTCGATCAAAGCCCTGACCTCGCATTCGGCGTCCTTGATCAGGTCTTTATTGATCACCGCCTTATATTTCAGGATCGCACCCTCTTTTTCGTATTTTTTGATCGCTTTTTTTACCGTATCCACGGACTTACGCACCATTTTCGCGACTTCTTCGGCGGTTAGACGGCCATCCTTCTCCAGAATTTCCAGAATTTCGTCCATTCTTCTCTCCTTCTGTTATAAATTAAGCTAAAAGGGATATACGGCTAATTATGAAAGGATTATATACCACTAAACAGGGAGGGTCAAGGATATAATAGCGGACTGCTGCGGGCTATTTTAGCTCTTCCGGGTGGTGCTTGACCACTTTTGCCTCGACCATATAGATCACATCTTCGGCGATATTGGTGGTGTGATCGCAGATGCGCTCCAGGAAACGGGAAATAAGCAGTAACGCCACCGCGCGCTCGGCGGTCTTGGGGTCGCGCCCCAGGTATTCATTGACCAATTCATCCCCCACCAGGTTACGCAAGCGGTCAGCCTCGGTATCCGCTAAAACTACCTGCCTGGCAAGCTGGGCATCCCTTTTCACAAAGGCATCAATGGCATCGCGCACCATCTTCTGGGCAACTTCGGAAAGCTTCGGGATATCCACCAGGGGTTTGAGCAAAGGTTTTTCCATCAGGTCCAGCGATCTTTGGGCAATATCTACCGCGATATCGGCGATACGCTCAAGCTCCGCGTTTATCTTCATACCGGTAGTAATATACCTTAAATCCCCGGCCATCGGCTGATACCTGGCAATAAGGTCAATGCATTTCTCGTCTATCGCCAGCTCCAGCTCATCGATCTTATTGTCGGTATTGATCACCTCTTTGGCCAGGTATTTGTCGCGGTTTTTCAGCGACTCGATTGACTTAAAGATCGACTCCTGGGCAAATACCGCCATGCGCAAAATTTCTTTGTGCAATTCCTTTAATTCTTCATCTAAATGCCTTAACATTTTGAACACCTCCTTGTGTACAAACACACACCGGCGCAATTCCAATTAGCGCCGGGTGCCTATCCGTATCTTCCGGTAATGTAATCTTCCGTCCTTTTATCCTTCGGGCTGGTAAAGATGTCCTGCGTTTTGCCAAACTCAACCAGCTCGCCCAAAAGCATAAATCCCGTTTCATCCGAAACTCGCGCTGCCTGCTGCATATTATGGGTGACTATTAGTATAGTATAGTTATGCTTTAATTCACGCATTAACTCCTCGATACGGCTGGTTGCCTGCGGGTCAAGGGTTGAGCAAGGCTCATCCATAAGCAGGACCTCAGGTCTTACCGCGATAAGCCGGGCAATACAAAGCCGCTGCTTCTGTTCCAGGGATAAGGTCAGCGCGGATTTATTCAGTTTATCCTTCAACTCATCCCATAAAAGCACCGACTTCAGGCTGTCTTCAACCACCTCATCAAGCTTATCTCTAGTCAATCCTTCGGTATGCACCCTTTGGCCAAAAACGATATTTTCATAAATGGACAGAGGGAATGGATTGGGCCGCTGAAAAACCATGCCTACCTTCTTGCGTAAATCCACCAGATCGGTCTTCTCGGAAATGATATTCTCCGCGTCAATGATCACCTCTCCGTTTACGCGCACCCCCTCTATAAGATCATTCATCCGGTTAAAAACCCGCAGTAAGGTGGACTTGCCGCAGCCTGACGGGCCGATCATAGCGGTGATCTGCTTCTCCCTGAAATGCGCGTTTACGTTTATCAACGCCTGGAAATCAGCGTACCACAAATTTAAATTATTGACCTTGATGTCCGCCATTATCCAAATTCCCCCCTGATATATCCGTCTGTGCGCTTATCGCTCGGCGCGGTAAAGATCTTTTCCGTTCTATCCAGTTCCACGAGCTCACCCGACAAAAAGAAAGCTGTGCGGTCCCCGACCCTGGCTGCCTGTTTTACGTTATTGGTCACCAAAACTATAGTGTAATCCTTTTTTAATTTAAGCATCGCCTCTTCGACTTTAGCCGTTGAAATAGGGTCAAGCCCGGAGCAGGGCTCATCAAATAAAATCACTTCGGGGTTAACTGCCAGGGTCCTGGCAATGCAAAGCCGCTGCTGCTGTCCTCCTGACAGCTTAAATGCCGAAACGCCAAGCCTGTCCTTAACTTCATCCCAGAGATATGCCTGCTTAAGCGCCCTCTCGACGATCTCGGATAACCTGGCCCTCTTCTTCTCTCCATGCATCCGGACGCCATAAGCCACATTCTCAAAGATCGACAGGGGTAATGGCAGCGGCAAAGCAAAAACCATGCCCACTCTTTTGCGCAAGCCCTCGATATCGATCTTCCTTATATCCTGGCCGTCAAACTCCATCCATCCGCTCATTTTAAAATTCGCGTGCAGTTCATTCAAACGATTAAGCATGCGCAGGAAACTGGTCTTGCCGCTGTTGGAAGGCCCGATCACACTTAAGATCTCATTGGCCTCTATCTCAATGTTCACCCCTCTTAAGGCATGTATCTGGCCGAACCAGATATTCAGATTTTTGGCGTTGAACTTTACCATTTCTTCTTCTTCCTGAAATTATAGCGGATGATTATGGCGATCAGGTTCATAAACAAAACCAAGGTTAACAATACTAATGCCGTGCCATAGCGTATCTTCTCATCCACGTTGGGCACCTGAGTTGAGATTACATAAAGGTGATAAGGAAGCGCCATTGCCTGGTCAAAAATGGATTTAGGTAGCTGCGGCAGGTAGAAAGCAGCGACGGTAAAAAGTATGGGCGCTGTTTCACCCGCTGCCCTGCCCAGCCCAAGGATCGTTCCGGTCAGGATCCCGGGTATGGCATTAGGTAAAACTATATGCCTTATGGTCTGCCATTTGCTCGCCCCCAGTGAAAGGCTTACCTCGCGGAATGACTGCGGAACACTCTCCAATGCCTCGCGCGATGTGGTGATGATAATCGGCAAGATCATTATGCCTAAAGTAAGCGAACCGGATAAGATCGATGCCCCGAACTTAAAGAAAACTACAAAAAGTGCTAAGCCGAATAAACCGTAGACGACTGAAGGCACTCCGGAAAGATTGATAATTGCCAGCTTGATTATGCGGTTTAGAATATTATCTTTTGCGTATTCGCTTAGATAAATCGCCGCCAGCAGGCCTATAGGCAGGGCAAAGATTATCGCTCCCAGCACAAGATAAAAGGTCCCGACGATCGCCGGGAAAATCCCGCCTGCGCGCATACCCTGGCGCGGGATATCCGTTAAAAACTGCCAGTTGATCGCGGGCCACCCTTTCTGGATGATGATCACCACGATCAGGCCGACCGGTATAACGATCAAAAGCGTGGCCAGGAAGAGAAAAAAGAAAGCGATTTTTTGTGATCTCTGCGTATTACGCATCAGTGCCTCTTATGTAAAAACAGGTCCGCGGTAACATTGATAATAAAGCTTATGATGAACAGGACTATGCCGATGGCAAAGAGCGCGAAATAATGCTCGCTGCCTACCACTGCCTCCCCCATCTCCGCGGCAATTGTAGCAGTAAGGGTGCGCACGGGCACAAGGATACTATGCGGGATGACTGCGGCATTTCCGGTGATCATCATCACTGCCATGGTCTCTCCGATCACCCTGCCTATACCCAGCATTACTGCGGCAACTATTCCCGAAGAGGCAGCCGGAAGCAGGACCCGGTAAATAGTCTGCCAGTGCGTTGCCCCTAACGCGAAAGCCCCTTCTTTATAAGTTTTCGGCACAGAGTAAAGCGCGTCTTCCGCAACGGAAACTATCGTAGGCATAGCCATAAAAGCCAGGATTATTGAACCGGATAAGGCGGTCAGGCCCGTGGGTAAATTAAAGGTGGTTTTCACCCAAGGCACCAGCGTTACCATCCCGATAAACCCGAGGACTACGCTGGGGATGGCAGCCAGTAATTCTATCCCGGCTTTGAGGACTTCTTTGATTTTTAGGGGAGCGATCTCGGCGATATAAACCGCGCAGGCCACACCTATGGGTATGGAGATGATCGCAGCACCCAGCGTTACCAGGAGTGAGCCGCATATCAACGGCAGTATCCCTAATTGCGCGGGTTCGGAGATAGGATACCAGTTCCGGCCAAGAAGAAAATCAAGGGGCCGCACACTTTTAAATACCGCCAGCCCTTCCTTGGCCAGGAATAAAAAGATCAGGACTACGAAAAATATGGAGGCCAATCCGCAAATAAGGATAAACCTCTCTACAAAAAATTCCTTAAGCTTTCTCATAATCTACGCTTGGGGACACCCTTCCGATTGGATTTAAAGACGTCCCTGCTTTGGGTTTAAGAACGTCCCTACTTTTTGACGGGGACGAAGTCCGTTTTAATTACGATATCCTGGCCCTCTTTGGAAAGGTCATAATCAATGAATTTCTTGACCAGCCCCTGGGGCTCTCCGTTGGTATAGAAGAAAAGCGGCCTGGATATGGGATACTTTCCGCTTAAGACATTATCTATAGTCGGGCTTACATATTCGGCCCCCTCTTTGCCGGCCACGGCAATGGCTTTCTGCTTATCGGAAATATAACCCATGCCGTAATAACCTATTGCCGAAGGATTACCCGCTACCTCATCGGCGATCGCCTGCGAAGAGGACAAAAGCAAAGCCTGCGGGGCGAATTCCTCCCGGCCCTCAGGATTATTCTTCCTTAAAACATGCTCCTTAAAATATACATGCGTGCCGGAATTAACCTCGCGCGAAAGAATTACTATCTTCTGGTCCTTTCCCCCGACCTCCTTCCAATTGGAGATCTTACCGGTGAATATACCTGCCAACTGATCAAGGGTAAGCTTGCTTACCGGGTTCTGCGGGTTGACCACCACTGCCAGGCCGTCAAGGGCCACTTTTATTTCATAGGGGTTGATCCCCTTCTGCTTTGCCAGGGCGATCTCCTTATCTTTGATGTTCCTGGAACTAGCGGCAATATCGCAGGTCCCGCTGATCAGGCTGGAGAGGCCTGTGCCTGAGCCGCCGCCGGTTACCGCGATAAAGGCCTGAGGGTCCTTCTCCATATATTTCTCCGCCCAGCTTTGGCACAGGTTGACCATGGTATCGGAGCCCTTCATTTGGATGGAATTCTTGTCATTTCCGGCAAAGGCAGAAACCGCGCACATAAGCGCGGCCAAAACAAATATTCCCTTCTTAAACATGAAACCTCCTTTTATCAGAGTATTAAAAGCTGCGGGATTGGATAAATTTGACTTATTATATTATATTTCAGCGTTCAAGTAAATGAATAATAAGTTGTTCCACCTTTTCCTTGATCAGCTCCCGGGTTTTCCTGAAAAAATCCTCCCCCTTGCCCTTGGGATCTTCGATCTGCCAGTCAATATGTTTTTTTGCCGGCACAAAAGGGCAGGTATCTTTACAGCCCATGGTAATTACATAATCAAACTCCTTTACGCCTAAGTCATAGAATCCTTTTGATCGCTGGCCGGAAATATCTATGCCTATTTCCTTCATTACTCTTACGGCATCCGCATTAACGCTGCCGCCGGGCCGGGAGCCGGCGCTGTATGACTCGACCTTTCCCTTTCCCAAAACCCGGGCGAACCCGTCAGCCATCTGGCTGCGGCAGGAATTCTCCACGCATACAAAAAGTACTTTTTTCATTTAACCAAACCTCCCGGTTATATAAGCTTCCGTCCTCTTATCTTTAGGAGCGGTAAAGATATCCTGCGTCTTGCCGAACTCCACCAGCTCCCCTAAAAGGAAGAATCCCGTGCATTCGGAAACCCGCGCTGCCTGCTGCATATTGTGCGTGACAATGACTATTGAATAGCTTTTTTTAAGCTCCATGATCAACTCTTCGATCTTGGCGGTTGATATGGGGTCAAGGCTGGCGCAGGGCTCATCAAAAAGGATCACCTCATTTTCAACTGCCAGGCACCTGGCAATGCATAAACGCTGCTGTTGTCCCCCGGATAAACGCAAAGCGCTTTCCCCGAGCCTCTCCTTTACTTCATCCCAGAGCGCGGCTTTCTTAAGGGACTCTTCAACCTTGCCGGCTATATAATCCTTCTCCCTTACGCCGTTTACCTTCAGGCCGTAGCTGATATTCTCAAATATGCTCTTGGGAAAAGGATTGGGTTTTTGAAAAACCATTCCCACCCTGCGCCTTATATCAACCGCATCAACCAGGGGGCTGTTGATGTCCAGGTCATCGAGGAATACCTTTCCTTTAAGCAAGGTATGCGGCAGTAGCTCATTCATCCGGTTAAACAGCCGGATAAAAGTGGATTTACCGCACCCCGAAGGCCCGATCATCGCGGTAACGCAATTGGCGTGGACAGCCAGGTTAATATCTTTAAGGGCCTGCACCTTCCCGTAGAAGAAATTTACCTTTTGCGCCCGCATTTTAATTTTGTTATCCATGATAGCTCCTCTGCCGCTGGCGCAGGAATATCGCTATCCCGGAGATAAATAAGACCAGGAATAAAAGTATCAAACTGCAGCCGTAGGCAATCGCCTTTTGTTTATCCGGATGCGCCCCCTCGGTCATCAGCGCGTAAATATGGTAAGGCAGGGCCATAACTTCGGAAAAAACCGATTTCGGGTAGCCGCGTAGATAAAATGCCGCGGCGGTAAAAAGTATGGGGGCGGTCTCACCGGCGACCCTGCCGATGCTTAAGATCACCCCCGTAAGTATGCCGGGAAGCGCTGTAGGCAGAACGATATTCTTGATCGTCTCCCACTTTGTCGCCCCTAATGACAATGAGGCCTCGCGGATGGACTGCGGCACGCTAAGCAGGGCCTCCTGGGAGGCGGAGATGATCAGCGGCAATGCCAGGATCCCCAGGGTGAGGCTTCCGGAAAGGATGGATACCCCGAAACCGAAAAATTTGACAAATACCGCCAGGCCGAACAAACCGAAAACCACCGAAGGCACCCCTGCCAGATTATTAATGCTCATCCTGATGATGTTTACTATTGCTCCTTTCGGTGAATATTCGCAAAGATATATCGCGCAGGCAAGTCCAAGCGGAACAGCAAATAACATTGAACCGAGGGTAAGATAAAGTGTCCCCGCAATTACCGGCGCAACCCCACCCGCTGTCATGGCATTACGGGGAGCTTGAGTAAGAAAAACCCAGGATATGACAGAGATACCCCGGGTAAAAATAAAATAGATGATCAAGCCAAGAAAAAAAAGCGTACTTGTTATACAGATAAAAAGCAAACCAAACCCTAATCGCTGGACCAATGCCTGTTTCATCCGCTTAACCCCAGTTTTATCCTGAACCTCCGCGAGATTATTTCGGCGGCAATATTAAACACAAAGGTGATCAGAAAAAGAACCAGGGCTATGGCAAAAAGGGCGTGGTAATGACTGCCCCCCATAGGCGCCTCTCCCATCTCCGCGGCAATTGCCGCGGTCATCGGCCGCACCGGCTCTAAGAAACTATGCGGTATTACCGCAGCACCCCCTGCGACCATTAACACCGTCATTGTCTCTCCGATAGCCCTGCTCATCCCCAAAATTATAGCGGTGGATATCCCTGAACCGGCAGCCGGGATCACCACCTGGGTCAGCGTCTGCCAACGATTGGCGCCTACCGCAAAAGAGGCCTCGCGGAATGCATTAGGCACATAACTTAAAGCGTCTTCGGAAATGCTGCAGACCGTGGGAGTAGCCATCAGGCCCAAAATGAGGCTGGCGTTTAAAGCGGTCATACCCGTGGGGAGATTGAATACTTTCTGCAAAAACGGGGTAACGATGACCATTCCGAAGAAACCAAAAACAACCGAAGGAATGCTTGCCAAAAGCTCAATAACCGGTTTTAAGAACTGTTTTTGCCGGTAACCGGCGATCTCGTTTAGGTAAAGCGCGCTTCCCACGCCCAGAGGAATACATACTATTACCGCGCCCGCAGTTACCCATAAACTGGCCAGGATAAGCGGCAGGATCCCGAATTCAGGAGGACGATAAGTAGGGTACCAGTTCCTGCCGAATATGAATTTTAAGAAACCGGCCTCTTTAAATATAGGGATGCCTTCCCTGAATAAAACGATAACTATCCCGATGAGAAATATCAGGGAAGAAAAGGATAATAAGGTAAATATCCATTTATATAATTTCTCTTTTAGGTGTGTGCGCGGCATGGTTTTTCTTAAAATGGAGGAGCGGCAGGCCTCATCAGCCTGCCGCTTTGTCAGGATAAATGGGTAAACGCTCTATTTTAACCCGACATACCCCTGCTCTTCCACGAGATCCTGGCCTTCCCTGCTTTTCACAAAATCAAGATACTCTTTCGTCATGCCCTGCGGCTGGCCGTTTGAATACATAAAAAGCGGCCGGGTCACCGGATATTTTCCGGAGAGCACGGTTTCCTTGGAAGGCATGATCCCTTCGATCTCAATAGGCTTGATCTCCTTGGTCATAAAACCCAACCCGACATAACCAATGGCTGATGGGGTCTGGGCAACAATGGTTGCTACCGCCTGATTTGAGGCCTGCATCAACGCCCCGGGAATAACCTTCTCACCCTTCATGACCAATTCACCAAAGGCCTCAAAAGTTCCGCTGGAGGTATCGCGGGAAACAACCACTATCTTTCCCGGGCTCCCCCCTAATTGAGACCAGTCAGAGACCTTGCCGGTAAATATATCCCTGATCTGCTTCCGGGAAAGCTTGGATACTGGATTTGAATTATTTACCACAACTGCTATCCCGTCCATTGCCACGATATGGGCAACCGGGTCCCTGCCGTTGGCTGCTGCCTGCTGGATTTCAGTGTCCTTGATCGGCCGTGAGGCATCGGCGATATCGCAGGTGCCGTCAATAAGGCTGGCAATGCCCACGCTTGAGCCGCCTCCGCGCACCGAAATATCGGCGCCGGCGTTTTTGTCCATAAAGACCTCGGCGGTCTTCTGGGCGATAGGAAGCACGGTCGTAGAACCCGCCAGCACGATCTTCTCGGCAAAGCATGTGCCGAAGCCAAGGGCCAAGCTCATTGCCCCTGCCAATATCAATATTGCTGATCTTTTCATCTTAACATCCTCCTTATTAGTAAGCGGACAATCTAAAACTTCATATTCCAGTCAACCTGGACCAGGGTCTCCGGCGCCTTTGCCCCGAATGTCCTCCATGAGCGATATACGTCGATACCCAGGAAGGTATTCTTGCCCAAACCGTACTGGAGTTCTACTTCATGGCTCCTTATGCCGGTCTTGCCGCTGTAACGGTCGGAATCAGGCAATACGTCAAGCACCGCGTCCCTGCCGAGCATGGCATATACGTATTTGACCTGCCAATCACCCCATTTCTCGATCTTGCTATCTCCCAACTTGAAACCGCAGGAAAAT
>JAQUME010000039.1 GCA_028718245.1 Candidatus Omnitrophota bacterium | reverse complement strand
TTCCCTCCTTAGCGGTAAATTCCCTGTATTTTTCAATGACACCGGGGTCTAAAAATTCATTATCGCACTTTTTACAAACCAATGACGGAATAGGCACCCCCCAATACCTCTGGCGGGAAAGGCACCAATCGGGCCGCAGCTCCACCATGCTGTAAATCCTCTCTTTGCCTGCCCCGGGAATAAATTCTATTTTTTCTTTTATCTCGACAAGGACTTTTTTGCGCAGATCTTTGTGGTCGATCTTTAAGAACCACTGGTTGGTCGCCCGGAAGATCACCGGATTCTTGCACCGCCAGCAATGCGGATAGGAATGCTGTATTTTATCAGCCAGAAGCAATAGCCCCATCGCCTCTAACTTATCCAAGATTGCCTTATTGGCATCGTAAATATTCATGCCTTTAAATTCCCCGGCAGTGGAATCAAAATTTCCTTTGGGGTCAACCGGCATAATGATATCCAGATTATATTTCATGCCGGTTTGATAATCTTCTACACCGTGGCCCGGGGCTGTATGCACCAGGCCGCTTCCGTCCTCCGCTGAAACGTAATTTGCCAAAACTACCCTCCCATTGCGCAGTCCAAAAGGATGCCCATAAACCAGGCCTTCAAGCTCCTTACCCTTAAATTCTTTGATCACCTCGTATTTTTCAATACCCAATGAAGGCAAGAGATGCATTCTGACATTAGCGATGATAATATTGCCTTTGTCGGTTTTCAGGTAAGAATAAACAAAATCAGGATTAACTGCTACCGCGACATTAGCGATCAATGTCCAGGGGGTCGTGGTCCAGATCACCAGACAACTTTCATTTGATAGGCCTTTGGCCTCCTCTAATTTGAATTTTACAAAAACCGACGGAGAGGCGTGATCTTCATATTCCACTTCGGCCTCGGCCAGAGCGGTTTCGCATTTAAAGCACCAGTTGACCGGCTTAAGCCCCCGCGTGATATAGCCCTGCTTGTTTAATTCAGCAAAGGCAGCGACAATAGCTTCTTCGTATTCGCGGCTTAAAGTCAAATACGGATCATCCCAGTCCCCGAATACCCCCAGGCGTTTGAACTCCTCCCTCTGGATACCCACATATTTCATGGCGTAATCATGGGCTTTTTTGCGGAACTCCACCTGCTGGACCTGGTATTTATTCTGTTTCAGCTCTTTAAAGAGCGCGTGCTCAACGGGGAGGCCGTGGCAATCCCAGCCCGGCACATAAGGGGAATCAAAACCCCGCATTGTTTTATATTTTATGATTATGTCTTTAAGGGTTTTATTCAGGGCGTGGCCGATATGGATATTGCCGTTGGCATAAGGCGGTCCGTCATGTAAAACATATTTGCCTTTAGGATGCCGCGACTTACGGATCAGGCCGTAAAGATCTTTCTCCTGCCAGTCTTTAAGCAGGAGCGGTTCCCTGTTAGGCAGATCCGCCTTCATGGGGAAATCCGTTTTGGGTAAATTCAATGTATGTTTATATTCGGTTTTTTCAGGACTCATTTTACATATTTACCGATTATGATATTTAAATCTTTCTTGACCTTTGTAGGAATAACTTTCCTGTCGGTGATAATGGCGTACTTAAGGGCGTCTTTACAGCCGCAGGTTCTTTCCGGCTTAATATTCCTGATCGCTTCCAAAAGTATGTGTTTTGAGTTCTCGATATTCTTGCATAAATTGCTGATTATCATTTCAATGGTAACACTGGCGTGCTGCGGATGCCAGCAATCATAATCCGTGACCGCGGCTAATGTGGAATAACAGATCTCCGCCTCACGGGCTAATTTTGCCTCGGCGAAGTTGGTCATCCCGATCACATCCATGCCCCAGCTGCGATAAAGCTTTGATTCGGCCAAGGTGGAAAATGCCGGGCCCTCCATGTTTATGTAAGTTCCGCCGTTATGTATGGTCAAATTCAACTTTTTCCCCGCCGCGTATACAAGTGAACGCAATTCTTCGCAGACCGGGTGGCTGAATTCAATGTGCGCGACTATCCCCCTGGTAAAGAAACTCATATCCCTGGCGTAATTGGTCCTGTCCACGAACTGGTCTACCGCCACAAAATCCATGGGCTTATATTCCTCTTTAAGGCTTCCGCAGGCAGTAACCGAGATGATCCTGTCCACTCCAAGCTTCTTCATCCCGAAAATATTGGCCCGGTAATTTATGTGGCTGGGGGAAATGCGGTGCCCCACATCGTGGCGCGGCAGAAATACTACCTCCTTATCCTCTAAAGTTCCGAGTATAAAGTTTCCCGAGGGCTCTCCGAAAGGAGTCGATACCTTCATCTCCTTCTTGACCTTTATTCCCTCAATTTTATACAACCCGCTTCCGCCGATAATGCCGATCTTTCCCATTTTACCCCCTTGATAGTTGCTTTGCGCGATCAACCGCTGCTTTCACAGCGTCAACCAAAGAGCCACCCTTATGCAATATTTCCAAAGCAGCTTCAGTGGTCCCGCCTTTAGATGTAACCTGCCTTGCCAATTCCTCGGCGGGCAATTTTGTCTGCTTTAACAATAAATCACTGTACACTATTGTCCAGCTTGCTAAAAAATTGGCGGCCTTGTTATCGAAACCCACGCTCCGGGCTGCCTCGGTAAGAGATGCGATAAATTCTTTATGGAATTTCTTTTCATCCGCCTTATATTCTTCAGGCTGCTGGCTAATCGCGTGGAAATAGTATCCGGGGCCGCTGCCGGAAATGGCGGTGGCGGCGTTCATCATATCTTCTTTAAACTCATCTACTACCCCGACGGAGGAAAATATATTCCTGGCTAAGTCCATATCCTGCTTGGTGGCAAATTGTCCCTTAGTCAAACAGGTAACTGATTTGCCGATCTTTGCTCCCAGGTTCGGCATTGCTCTGACTACTCTAATCTGGCCTAAAATCTTTTCAATATATCCGGTAGTAATTCCGGCAGCAATGGAAATAACCAGCTTATCCTGCACACCATCTTTAATTTCCGCTAGAGCAGCTTCAAAATCCTGGGGCTTTATTGCCAAAATAATTACCTGGCTTTGATCAAGAAGCTGCGTGATACTGGAGGCTATTCTTATGCCGGTTAAGTCATTGGTCTTTGCCGCGTCTTTTTCAAATACAAAGACCTCATATTCTGACTTGATCCTTTCGGCAATTGCCGAACCCATATTACCGAATCCAATAATACCTATTTTTTTTGGCATATTTAGTTTAGTGGGGACGTTCCCTAAGGGGACACCCCTATTTAAAACCTATATTCTAACCTCTTGTTTTACAATCAATTACAATCGCCTAGCCTGGTACCTTGGGGAACGTCCCCATGAAGATTGCCCTGCCGATCCTGATTATATCCGCTCCCTCTTCTATGGCTACCTCAAAATCATCGCTCATGCCCATGGAAAGGGTCCACTCCGGATTTAATTCATCTCGCAGTTTACGCAGCTGCGCAAAATATGGCCTTGAGGCCTGCGGATTATCCCCAAGAGAGGCAATGGTCATCAGCCCCCTTACCTTTATGTTGCTAAACTGAAACATCTGCCTGCGGGCATTCGAAACCACCTCGGGGGAAAAACCGAATTTAGTGTTTTCCGGAGAGGTTTTCACCTCCAGGAGCACATCCTGTACCTTGTTTATCTTGGCTGCCTGCTTATTGATCTCCTGCGTCAAATCAATGCTGTCCACAGAGTGGATCAGGTCAAATATCTTTACCGCGTCTTTTACCTTATTTGACTGCAAATGGCCGACCATATGCCATTTTAGCATTGCGCGCTCCGCTTGAGGCATATCGTTATATTTCAAAAGAGCTTCCTGTACCCTGTTTTCACCGATATCTCTAAGGCCTGACCTAACCGCCTCTTCTACCTCGACAAGGGAACGGCCTTTAGTTACGCAAACCAGGGTGATTTTTCCCGGATCACGCTTGATTTCGGCACAAACAGCGCTGATCCGCTCCCTAAGCCTCTGAATATTCTCGGCAATCATAACTGAATATCATATTATACACAATTAATTCAGGGACACAATACTTAATTAGAAGAAATGGGGTCAGAATTATTTAATAAATAATTCTGACCCCATTTCTTCACAGTTCTTTGGAATTTCTACAATGCCTTGTTACATAGCTCGGCACCATCGCCATCGCAAGCCCAGGTCATTTGCCCTGTCGCGGGATAGTAACGGAGGAGTAATCGATATTCCAAAGAGGCATTTGGGGCCTTCCCATCGCTGACACACCTGTTTGCTCTTAGATATGCATAATCTGCTGTTAGAGACCCCACGCTATATTTATAGAAAGCGTCGGAGGAGCAAGTATAATTCTCTCCTATAGCGGCATTCGTCAAACCGATCATAGTGCCATTGTTCAGCCAATATTCATAAGCAAGTTGCCGCATGGTGCCTAAGCGTATTTTGGCTTCGGCAAGGCGGCCCTTTTCAATTACACTGGAGTACTGGGTCATACCTACTGCCGCAAGTATGCCGATGATGATTATGACTACAATGAGTTCTATAAGAGTAAACGATCTTGACTGAGGTTCTAGCGGGGAAATCAAGAATTTATTCTGCATATAATTAGTTTATTCCCGTTTAGATTTCTTGTCAAGTTTTTTCGAGAAAAACGGGCAGGGTTCAAACTATCCGCCGGGCCAATAGCCAAAATATTTTACCCACTGATCCACCCCCGTGGATAGATTACAAATAACGCGAACCTGATAGTAAGCGTGGTTAGGAGATTTTCCTCCGCTAGTGCAGCGCATCGCGTATAAATTTATTACGGGATCAGCAACCTCACCGGCGGTAGTGTAGTAAAAATAATGCGTATTTCTGCATGCGCTGGGGATCTGGTCGGCAGCCGTCCCTATATTAAGATCGGCATTCGTTATTCCGTCTATGGTGCCATTTTCCAGGCGGTAGGCAACCGCAAGCTGGCGCAATACTCCTAGATTTGTTTTTGCTTCAACAGTCCTGCCTCTTTCAAATGCCTTTTCATATTGATCCAATCCTATGGCCGCCAGTATCCCTACGACGATTATAACTACTATTAGCTCAATAAGTGTGAAACCGCGTTTCATTTTTTCCTCTTTTGTATAGTTTATCACCCTCTGTTTTTTGTAAAGTGAATTTGCCGCAGGCAGGATGGCGAGGCTTGGCTGCTCTACTCTATTTTACGGATCAACGGCAGGCAAAGAAAGCTAGCCAAAGCGGACAAAACGATCAGCCACTGTAATCCGAGGCGCGGAAGCAGGAATGCCCCGGATAAATTGCTGGCAACCCCGGAAAGGTTATTTATGCTGCAGAGAAGCGCGAAAGATGTTGCCTCAAGGCCCTTAACCGAGTGGCGGGCCATAAAATCCATAACCATCAGGAAAATAAACATCCCTAAGAAACTGTAAAACACATCATAGATGACTGCTGAAACCCGCGTGTAATACAGGTAGCTTAAAGTAGTCACCGCTCCCAGGAAAACGGAATAAAACAGCCATTTCTTCAGGTTGATCCTCTGGCTGAATTTATAATATAAAAGCGAGCCTACCACCCCGAAAACCGTGCTTATCGTAGCCAGTGAGCCGATCCATATCTTACTCCACTTAAAACTGTCACGCTGGATAAAAAACAAAGGCGTACCGAAAGAGGGAGAAAACTTATATAAAAATATGAATAAACCGATGATCAATATCCTCTTGTCGCCAAAAAGCTTTTTCAAGTCGGCCGGCAAAGTGGAATATTTCTTCTCGCCCCGCTCCTCATGGTAAAAATATGCCGGCAGGCCGACAAGCAGATAAATAGGGATCAGGAATAAGAAACCCGCCTTATAACCCCATTTCTCGGCGATAAACCCGCCGCCGATACCCGTGATCAATCCGGCAGCCAATAGCGAAACCCACTGGATACTCTGGATCTTTCCGGTTGCCTGATACTTCTTCCCCTCCACGCACATGATCCCGTCAACCGCCACATCGCGAAAAGCAGCACTCCCCGAATTGAACACCAATAGCGCTATCAGAAAGATCAGCGGCATTTGCATAAGGCCTAAAAACAACACGAAAATAATATCCAGGAATAAGGATATGAAGATCCAGGCCCGCTTGCTTAAGGAATTATCTATTGTATAACCGATCAAAGGCTTGATCAGCCACGCAAAGGTGGTGATACTGCCGATGACCATTATTTTTTCGGGGGAGAAATGAAGGGTTTCCTTCAGATAATAAAACAAGCCCTGACCGGGCAGGGCTTCTATACCTTGGGTAAAATAAACCGCGCTGCTTAAAGCAAATACCCAGAAAAGTTTTCTATTCAGCTTTTCCTGCCTCCGGCTTGGCCTCCTTGGCCGGCAGGGGAACAACCGCCGCTTCGGGTTTCGAAGATTGAGGAGTGACTTGCGGTTGAGCAGTTTCCTGCTTTACGGGCGCCTGGGGCTTTACGCTAGCCATAAGTGACTTGCTCTGCCTTACCGACAAGACCGCCAGAGTAAGACAGGTAAAGAAAAAGATTACGGCCATGATCGTGGTCGTGCGTGTCAGGAAAGCATTAGTTTTGGTGCCGAACATGGATTCAACCCCGGCAAAGCTTTCTACTAACCCCGCACCCCTGCCGCGCTGGATAAGGACTAAAGTAATTAAGATCACGCAGGCAATTACATGGATTATGATAATTAAAGTCATCATTTTTTAACCTCGCTGGCTTTTGTCACGATCTGCGTAAATGAATCTATTTTTAAGCTCGCCCCGCCCACCAATGCCCCGTCAACATCGGGTTTGGCGATAAGCTCGGCGATATTCTCGGGCTTCACGCTTCCGCCGTACTGTATCCTTACGCTATCGGCAACGGTATCATCATAGATCTTCCTCAATAAATCACGGATATACTTATGCACCTCCTGCGCCTGTTCGCCGGTTGCGGTCTTGCCCGTCCCGATCGCCCAGACAGGTTCATAAGCAATGACTGTTTTAAGCAGATCCTCAGCGCTGATATCAAGAAGGCTGTTTTTTATATGGTCTTCAATAACCTCAAATGTTTTATTTGCTTCTCTTTCCTTAAGGTTCTCTCCCACGCAAACTATCGGGGTAAGCCCGTGTCCAAGGGCGGCTTTTAATTTTTTGTTCACCGTTTCATTGGTTTCCCCGAAGAACTGCCTGCGCTCGGAGTGTCCGATGATGACATAGCCGCAGCCGGCCTCCTTTAACATGGGAGCGGAAACCTCGCCGGTAAAAGCCCCTTCATCCTGCCAATACATATCCTGCGCGCCTAAACCGATATCCGATTCGTTTAAAACCTCGGCTACCTCGCTTAAGGCGGTGAACGGCGGGCAGATGACCACATCCACAGCCGCAAAATCCAGCTTGAAAAGCTCGCGTTTCAGGCCATTAGAAAGTTCAATGGCTTCGACAATATTTTTATACATCTTCCAGTTTCCGGCAATAATAGTTTTTCTCATGATTTCTCCGTAAGCGCCGCTATCCCGGGAAGTGTTTTACCCTCCAGGAATTCAAGGCTTGCCCCTCCGCCTGTAGAAATATGCGACATCTTATCCTCTAATTTGAATTTCGCGACAGCTGCCGCGGTATCCCCTCCGCCGATTATGGTGACGGCTTTTAAGGTGGAAATAAATTTGGCGACCTCCCGGGTTCCGGAGCTGAAAGCATCCATCTCAAAGATACCTAAAGGCCCGTTCCAGATAATGGTCTTAGCTTGGCTTAACTTATCCTGGAACAATTTGATCGTCTTTGGCCCTATATCCACGGCGATCTTGCCTTCGGGGATACTCTCTCCGACGATCTCCCCCTTGGCATTGGGATCGATTTTATCCACCACCAGGTTATCTACGGGCAGCAGAATCTCTTTATTTAACTGTTTGGCTTTATCCAAAATTGACTTGGCTAATTCCAGTTTATCTTTTTCCAGCTTGGAATTGCCGATCTCTTTGCCCTGGGCTTTTAAAAAGGTATAGGCCATCCCGCCGCCGACAATGATCGCGTCGCACTTGGGAAGCAGATTTTCAATGACCCCTATCTTATCCGAGACCTTGGCTCCACCTAAAATGAGCATAAAAGGCTTTTGCGGATTTTTTACCGCGTCCCCCAGGTATTTGATCTCCTTCTCCAGAAGAAAACCGGCTGCTGATTTCAGGAAATGCGTGACACCTTCGGTTGAGGCGTGAGCCCGATGAGCGGTGCCAAAGGCATCATTGACAAAAACATCGGCTAAAGAAGCCAGCTGTTTGGCGAAGTTGGAGTCATTTGCCTCTTCCTCGGCGTGGTAACGTAAATTCTCAAGCAGGATTACCCTCTCTTTTGCTTTGTCAATTTCCTGCTTGATGGCCGGGCCAGCGCAATCGTTCAGGAACAACACATCCTGTCCCAAAAGTTCTTTTAAGCGCGCTGCCACGGGTTTCAGGCTGTATTTTTCTACCGGTTTGCCGTCCGGCCTGCCCAAGTGGCTGATAAGCACCAGTTTCCTGGCCCCGTTCTCTAAAATATATTTTAAAGTGGGTAGAGTCGCCCGTATTCGCGTGTCATCGGTGATTTTAAGGGCGGCATCCTGCGGCACATTAAAATCCGCGCGCACCAGCACTGTTTTATCTTTCAGGTCAATATCCTTTAAGGTCAGCTTTGCCATTTTGTGTACAGACACAACACCGGCGCAACTCAGATTAGCGCCGGGTGTCTCTCCTTTTTATAACCCTTTTTTAACGATATACTCGCAGAGATCCACTACGCGGTTGGAATAGCCCCATTCATTATCATACCAGGAGAGCACCTTCACAAAATCATCCTGGATAACCTTGGTGCATTTGGCGTCGATAACCGAGCTTAACAGGCAGTGGTTGAAATCCACCGAAACCACCGGGTCCTCGGTGTATCCCAATAGCCCCTTCAACGCGCCCTCTGATGCCGCCTTGAACGCCGCGTTCATCTCTTCAGCGGTAACTTTCTTGCTTAATGTCGCGGTAAGATCAACCACCGAAACATTGGGAGTAGGCACGCGGATAGCAAAACCATCCAGCTTGCCTTTTAATTCCGGGATGACCAGCGATATTGCCTTGGCAGCTCCGGTTGATGTAGGGATCATGGAAACAGCGGCAGCCCGGGCACGGCGCAGATCAGAATGAGCCATATCCTGCAGCCTCTGGTCATTGGTGTAAGAGTGGATCGTAGTCATTAACCCTTTGACAATGCCCCAATTGTCATTCATTATCTTGGCCACCGGCGCAAGACAGTTGGTGGTGCAGGAGGCATTGGAGATCACATGATGGTTCTTGGGATCATACTTTGATTCGTTTACGCCTAATACGATCGTTATATCTTCGTCCTGGGCAGGAGCCGAAATTATAACTTTCTTGGCGCCACCTTTGGTAATATGGTTCTCAGCGCCCTTTACCGCTTTGCCTTTCTTATTGATCCCGTCCTTCTTAATGGTAAATAATCCGGTTGACTCAACCACGATCTCAACCCCCAGGTCTTTCCAGGGCAGCATGGCTGGGTCGGTCATTTTCAGAACCTTGATCTCCTTGCCATCTACCGTGATCACGTCATCACCGGTTGCCTGGACATCACCGTTAAAACGTCCGTGCACGGAGTCATATTTAAAAAGATAGGCGTTGCTTTTGGCGTCGGTCAGATCATTGATTGCCACCAACTCTATGTCCTTGCTCTTCTTCTCCAATATCGCCCGGGCCACCAGGCGGCCGATCCTTCCAAAACCATTGATACCGACTTTTACTGCCATTTTGGATCCCTCCTTATTATTGTTGGGGACACTTCTGCTTTGCGTTGAGAACCGTCCCTAGGTTAGTCTTTTACGGCTTTTAGATACTGCGCGGCTAATTCAGGAGAGGTTTGATCGAGGTAGAAACCGGTCCCCCACTCAAAACCTGCAACTTGCGTCAGCTTCGGCATGATC
>JAQUME010000038.1 GCA_028718245.1 Candidatus Omnitrophota bacterium | reverse complement strand
CCAGGGTTTTCCTGCGGAAGAGCTCATCGATAAAATAAAGATTGTATAATTTATGCCGCAGGTATACGGATATCCTGTTCTTCAGGGTAGGCCTGCAGAGCTCGAATGCCTGCAGGTTTGAGGCGATAGAGACCATTGGTTTATCCAAAGATTTTTCCTTGTAGATCTTATGGATCAGGCGATAGGCCTTGATGTGCGCCTGGGCCAGGTTAAAGGTTACCCTGGCAGTTTCAAATAAAGAGCGCTTCTTGGGCGGCCAGGCGCCTAAAAGATACGAGTGCGAAGAATATACCAGCGGCTCATTGATGGTTATCCAGAATTTTACCTCAGCCCCAAACTCCCTGACTATCCTGTCCACAAAACGCAGGAAATATTTCTGTAATCCCGGGTTAACCCATCCGCCTTTTTGGCTAAACCATAGGGGATTAGTAAAATGATGCAGGGTAACTACGGGCTCAAGAGAGCGGCTTTTAAGCTCGGCGATAACCTTGCGGTAATGTTCGATCTCCAGGGGGTCAAAATTACCCTCCTGCGGCTCAATACGGCTCCATTCTATGGAAAATCTATGACAATTATGGTTAAGGCCTGCGGCTATCGCGAAATCCTCTTCATAAAGCTCATAATGGCGGCAGGCTGGGCCCGAGGCCTCTTTTATAGCGCGCGATTCTTCAGCGGCCCACCAGTCATTGTGGATATTGTTGCCCTCCACCTGATGCGCCGCGGTAGCCGCGCCCCAAAGAAAATTTTCCCCGAATTCTTTCATATAGGTTTATATTATAGCACCGCAAAAAGAAAATCCCAGCATAATTGCCGGGATCTTCTTTAATCAAAAACAGTGAATTATTCTTCGCTTATCTTTTAACCGGTTCAACGGCAGCGGCCAGATATTTGCTCAAGGCCTCCCAGGTCTTGGGGCCGACCTTACCGTCAACCTGAAGGCCGTTGGCCTTCTGAAAATCTTCGATCGCCTGCTTGGTCTTTGGGCCGATCTTATTATCTATATTCCCGGTGTAAAAACCCGCCTGTTTCAAAGCAGTCTGAATCTCAATACCTGTCGGCTTATAAGGGCCCTGGGGAGGTAAAGGCATTATTTCTTTTGACGCGCTGGCAGTTACCGGAACAACCGAAGCCGGAGCAGGCTGCATAGGCACGCTTGCGCTGGGCGCGCTTAAAGATTCCATGGTAATTGGCTGCAACTCCTCCATCTCCTGTTTTTTGCCGCAAGCGGATAATGCCGCTAACACCAAGACCGCTGACACAACGACTAATAACCTTTTCATACTCTCTCCTCTCTAAAGTTTACCGATCCTATATTTATATTATAACGATTTGCTGCCTTGGTTTATAAGGCGCCAGCTCACCTCCTTACCAGATTTAATTTTAGCAAAATATTGCGATAAATCAATATTTAATTCAGGGACACAATACTTAATTCCGAGACAAGAGATAGAAATGGAATTAAGTATTGTGTCCCCTTATAATTTCCTTAGCCCGGGGAAGCGCAGGCTGATCAGCCCAAACAATAACAGGCAGATCAGTCCGCATATAAATAACGCCGCCGATACCCCCATTCCCTGCGCCAGGCCCCCTGAGATCAGGCTGCCGAAAGGCATGATCCCGGCAAAGGTGATCATAAACAGGCTCATTACCCTGCCGCGGAATTCATCGGGCACATTGACCTGAAGCAAGGTATTGATCAGGGCAATGGCAATAACACTGGAGCATCCTATAAAGACCAAGGAAACAATAGACAATAGATAATTCCTAGAGAGCGAGAAGATGATCAGGGAGAGGGAAAAAGAGAATACCGAAGAAACCAGGAGTTTACCTTTATATTTAAAATCACCCAGCCGGGCCAAGGCCAAAGCGCCTGCCAAAGCCCCAAGGCCGGCGCTGGAGATAAGCAACCCTAAGCCCTTTGCCCCCACAGCCAGCACATTATCGGCGACAACCGGCATCAGTATAACATAGGAGATCCCGAAGAGGCTAACCGCGGCCACTACGCTTAACAGGCCCAGAATAAGGCGGTTACGGCCGATAAAGAAAAGGCCTTCCTTAAGATCGGCAATCGCGGAATTATTCTTTTGGGCCGCGCTTTTCCTCACCGGCTTGATCCAGAATAACGCGACGATCACCCCCAGGAAGCTTATCCCATTTAAGTAAAAACAACCGCTCATGCCGATGGTGGATATCAAAACCCCGGCGATCGCCGGGCCAATGAACCGCGAAGAATTGAAGGCAACTGAGTTTAAGGCAATGGCATTATAAATATGCTCCCTGCCTACCAGCTCCACCACGATCGACTGCCTTGCCGGAGCGTCAAATGCCATGATCACCCCATTGAGCAAAGCAATAAACATGATCTGCTGCGGCTTAATAAGCTGGAACTGGGTCAGGAACGCCAAAAGAAAAGCAAGCAGCATAAAAAATATCTGGGTAAAGATGAGGATATTCCTTTTGTCAACCCTGTCAGCCAGGACCCCGCCGAATAAAGAAAGCAGGAATATGGGAATAGAACCCAGGAATCCCACTACCCCCAGAAGAAAAGCGGAATCGGTCAGTTGGAATACCAGCCAGCTCTGGGCCACGTTCTGGACCCAGGTGCCTACCAGGGATACGAACATCCCCAGCCAATAAATACGGAAATATCTTACTTTTAGCGAAGAAAACATTTTGGCGGGTTTAGGAAGGAGTGCTTAGCCTTTGCCTTACCAGTTCGCTTACTAATTTTCCGTCGGCCTGGCCGGCTATTTTGGCGGTCAATTCTTTCATCAGGCGGCCCATATCTTTCATGGTGCTTGCGCCGGTTGAGGCGATCGCCTCTTCGATCAGGTCCTTGATTTGCTTTTCAGACAATTCCGGAGGCAAATAGGTCTTTAATATCTCGTATTCTTTTTTCTCCTTATCCGCCATCTCCAGCCTGTTGCCTTTGGTGAACTGCTCGATGGAATCCTGGCGCTGTTTGATCTGTTTTTTTATTACCGCGATGGTCTCGGCGTCATCCAAAGCGGACTTTTTTTTGGCGGTTGCCTGATTGATCATGTCGGCGCGCAGGAAACTTAAGACCGAGCTCTTCAGGGTGTCCCTGGCTTTCATCGCTTCCTTATAATCATTAAGGATCTTCTCTTCCATCATATCATTCTCCTTCCTTCACACTTAAAGGTTAAAGTTAAAACATTCCCTGAACTTGACCATACGCCTCTGCAAATCCCGGGGTTTTAGTTTACTGGTCCTGTTCAAGCCGAAATCCTCTACATTGAAAGAGGCGGCAACCGTTCCGAAACCCAAAGCCTTCTTTAAATTCAGGGAATTGATCCTGCCTGTCTTAACCAGGTAACCCATAAATCCTCCGGCAAAGGTATCCCCTGCGCCCGTCGGGTCAATTACCTCTTCAACCGGATATGCCGGCAGGGAAAAAATAAATCTGTCGCTGTAAAATAAAACCCCGTGCTCTCCTTTTTTGATCAACACCATCCTGGCGCCGTAACCCCTTAAAGCTTTTGCCGCCTTGATCAAATTACTCTGGCCGCTTAAAGCGCGAGCCTCCTGGTCATTGGCTACATAAATATCTATGTGTTTAAGCAGCCTGATCAACTCTTTACGCTTATGATGGATCCAATAGTTCATGCTGTCTAAACCAACCAGTTCAGGCCCGCGCATCTTGCTCAGGAGATGCGCCTGTATATCCGGGTCAACATTTGCCAGAAAAATATTCTTTATCCTGCGCTGCTCCTCCGAGACGCTCGGCTTAAACACCGAAAGCACTCCTAATTCGGTATTCAAAGTGAGCGCGGTATTTAGATCGCCGCTGTATTCACCCTCCCATCTGAATGTCTTTCCTTTGTCTATGACCAGAGAGGCGAGGTTCAGGCCTTTGCTTCTTAAAAAAGCGATGTGTTTAGCCGGAAAATCTTTTCCCACGATCGCCACCAGGTTGACCGTGGTAAAAAGCCGGGCAGCCATGGAAAAATGCGCGGCCGACCCTCCCAACAGGTCTTTTCTCCTGCCAAAAGGGGTTTTTACGCTATCCAGCGCCACTGTGCCCAAAACAACTATACTCATTGTGCTTTCCTCTTAAAAATGAACAATCCCCGGATCTTTAGATGCTTTACAAAAACATAAACCAGGACAGTTGAAATAATTGAGATCAATATCCCCCCCGCGATATCAATTATATGGTGTACTCCGGCATATACCCTAGAAGAACCCACAAACAATGCCAGGGCCCACAATACAATTCCGGTGCGCCGGTTAAAAATAAAAACTATCGTTGAAATGGCGGAAGCTAATAACGCGTGGTGAGAGGGAAAACCATTATCCGACTTATGAGAGATTAAGGGTTCGAAATTCCCGACTACAAACGGCCGCGGGTTATAATAAAGGCGGCCGGCGATCTCAGAGATGATAAAAATTAACGGCAGGCTGATACAAATGATGATTAAAACTTCACCCTTCCTGGCTCTGGGCTGGGCCAGGAACCAAATAAAGAAAATAGCAATTAAAACCAGGTATAAATATTTCGCGCCAAAAATAAAAACCGGGTCAATAATATTACTCATGGGTTTCCAGAAAATCATTCAGGTCCTGAGCCAGGCCAATAGAGATCTTTACATCTTTACCGGTGACCGGGTGCTTGAAATTCAATTCTTTGGCCTCTAAACAAACGCGTTTGAAACGTAAGGCAAAATCCTTCCGGAAAGCGAATTTATCCTCCCCTACCAGGGGATGCTGGATATTTTTAAAATGGATGCGGATCTGGTTTGTCCTGCCGGTAAGCGGGATTACTTCAACCACACTGTAATTGCTCTTTGCCTCAAGGACATTATATTTTGTGGCCGCGCTTTTGCCTTCAATGGCGGAACTGATCTCTCCAGCTGAATGAGGCAGCCTCCCATGGACAAAAGCAATGTATTTTTTGGCTACCAGCCTGGCTCGAAAGGCATCCATAATTTTCTTCTGGATACTTTTGCCTTTGGCGTAGATCATAAGCCCGGAAGTCTCCCGGTCAAGCCGATGGCAGGGATGCAGCCTGTATTTCTTGCCTTTTTCTTGCGCATCCTGATTTAAAATACTTGTCAAAGTGCGCGATTCATTCTTAGGTGTAGGAACGCTTAATAAGCCGGCAGGTTTATTGACCACCAGGAGCCAATCATCCTCATAGACTACCGGGATATTCATCTAAACGATAGCCAGCATGCGGTCTATAGCCTGGCGGGCTTTCTTTCTGATATCTTCGGGGACCCTGACTTCTTCCTTAAGCTCCTCCAGAGACCAAAGAACTTTTTCCTGCGTGGTGCGTTTCATGTTCGGGCATACCGCGCGCTCAGAGGCCGGGTAAAACTCCTTATCCGGGTTGTCCTGCTTTAAACGATAGATCAGGCCGATCTCCGTGCCTACGATAAACTCCTTTGCCGGATTCTCCCTGGCGTATTTGGACATCTGGCTGGTGGAGAGTGCTGCGTCCGCCAAGGCAACCACGGAGGACAAGCATTCCGGATGCACCATAACCTTGGCCTTGGGATGGAATTTTTTCTCCCTCTTCACATCCTCCGGTAATATTTTCACATGAGTGGGGCAAAACCCATGCCAAGAGATCAATTTCCTGCCGGTTTGCCTGGATACATAGTCAGCCAGGTATTTATCCGGGACAAAAATAATTTCTTTCTTTCCGCCGGAATCTTTCGTTATGGCGTTAACTATGGCTACGGCATTAGTGGATGTGCAGCAATAATCCAGCTCTGCCTTGACCTCGGCTGAAGTATTCACATAGCCTACCACTATTGCCTGGGGATGTTCTTGTTTAAGCTTCCTTAGGTCCTGGGCATTCATCATATTGGCCATGGGGCATCCGGCGGATGTATCCGGCATAATGACTTTTTTCTCGGGGGAAAGAATAGAGGCAGTTTCAGCCATAAAATAGACCCCGCAAAAGACGATCACCTGGGCGTCGGTTTTAGCGGCGATCCGGGAAAGCTCCAGGGAATCCCCCCGGTAATCCGCGATGTCCTGCACCTCCGGAAGCTGATAGTTATGCGCCAGGATTATGGCGTTGCGCTTCTTTTTTAATTCCTTTATCTTTCTGACTAATTCCTTATCTTCCTTGATCATTCTTAACCTAGCACTTTCTGGATTATCCCTCCGCCTAAGACCGTATCCCTGTCGTAAAATACCGCGGACTGGCCGGGGGTAATGGCAAACTGCGGTTTCTTAAAAGATATTTTTAACTTGCCCTTAACGCGGGAAACTAAAGCGGGCGATTCTTTATGATTATAGCGTATCCTTACCTTAATCTCAACATTCTTTTTAAACGGCTTGGATAAAAAATGCGGCTCCTTTACCAAAAAATCACTTTTGTAGGCATCCTGGCGAGAGCCTACAATGATCCGGTTACTCTTAGCGTTGATCAGGGTTACATACAAAGGATAACCCCTGGCAATACCTAAACCCTGACGCTGGCCGATGGTGTAAAAAGGTATGCCGCGGTGGGCTCCGAGGATATTCCCCTCTTTATCAACCAGATCACCCGGTTTTATGCTTCCGGGGCTTTTAGCTTTAACCAGCTCGCCGTATTTGCCTTCCGGCAGGAAACAAATCTCCTGGCTGTCCTGTTTATCAGCCACGTTAAGGCCAAGATCAGCGGCTATCTCTCTTACCCTGGCTTTAGTAAGGCTACCTAACGGAAAGATTATATGTTTGAGCTGTTGCTGATCCAAACGATACAGAAAATAGGACTGGTCTTTTTTAAGGTCCCTGGCTTTTTTAAGCAGGTAACCGCCCGGGGTATTTACGATCCTAGCATAATGCCCGGTTGCCAGGAACTGCGCGTCTAAGTTAAGTGCTTTCTTAAGCAAAGCACCGAATTTTATGAATTGGTTGCATCTTACGCAAGGGTTGGGTGTCCTTCCTGCCTGATACTCCCGTAAAAAATCCTGGATCACCTCCCGGGAAAAATCCTTGCCCAGGTTCATGACATAATGCCTGATCCCCAATTTATGGCAAACCCTGCGGCTATCTTCAATCCCCTGCAAACCGCAGCAGCTAGACTTTTTCCCTTTGCTCTCGGCCAGATTGAAACACATAGTCAGGCCGATAACGTCATAACCCTGCTCTTTTAATAAGGCCGCGGCTACCGAAGAATCCACCCCGCCGCTCATTGCCGCCACAACGCGTTTTTTCATGTTTTTAACAAAAAGCCCGGCATGGGAATGCCGGGCTTTTCATTCGTTCCTGTTAGGTTATAACTTCACTACTTTAGTAGCTTGTTCACCTTTAGGACCTTTTTCGATCTCGAACTCTACTTCCTGGCCCTCCTCTAAGGTCTTATAGCCCTCACCCTGGATAGCGGTGTGATGCACGAATACATCAGCGCCGTTCTCAGGAGTAATAAATCCATAGCCCTTTTGATTGGAAAACCACTTTACTTTACCTTTTGCCATTTTCTCTGCTTCCTCCTTTCCATAAAATTATAGCCCGCTAAAAGAGCGGGTCAACAAAAAAACCGTAAGGTGTGTTATTCTCTCTCCTTACGGTTAAAGACCTCTACTCCCTTGCTGACTACATAAATATATACTATTTTCCAGGTTTGTCAACAAAAAATTACTTGAATTTATCCAAAGCCTTGAGATTGTAATACCCCAGCACCTTAACCCTGGCCGTAGATTTGGCGACCAGCCAGTCGTGGTATTTGCACATGAAGCGGTCATGGTCGGCTTTCCTGGCCCATTGATAGACCGAGGCATACTGATCCTTGAACCCGTAGCGCTTCATAGTATGGTAAGCTGTAAAGCCGGCTGCCTGCTTAGTGTGGCGGGCCCACATCAGGCTGTCTTTGCGGTATTTGGCGACCTCTCCGGGCTTAACTTCAAATAAAACTACATGTATGAACATGTTTTGATTATAGCATATATTTGTTACCACTCAAGTCGGAAAACAAATACAAATGGCAAATGGGGACGTTCCCCAAGGGGACACCCTTTTTATAACTCCGTGCTCTAATCTACTGATTTGCAAAGAGATAGAAATACGAGGGGTGGTACCTGGGGGAACGTCCCCCAGCTTACCACTCAAGCCGGAAACCCGCCTCAACATACCTGCCCGGCTGGGGTATGCCGGCAATATCCTGATACTCCACATTCAGGATATTGGTTGAGTTCAGGAAAATCCTGGAGTTTTTGTTCAGATCATAATTTAACCCCGCGTTCATCAGCAGCCAGCCGCGCCTTCCCGGCCTTTTTTTATACTGGAACCCTATCTCCTGCCTGCCGAAAGGAAGATGGATATTAAAAATGGTATTTATTAAATGCCTGGCATAATTCGGGCCGTATTTATACAGAAATCCCTGCGTATCTATTTTTTTATCCGTATACGCGTAGTTGGCATCAATACTCAATAAACTGTTGATCCTCCTGCTTAAGGAACACTCAACGCCGAATACATCATCATGGGTAAAATTCCTTGCCTGCCATTTTTGGCTAGGGTCGGTTCTAACCCAGTCGATCATATTCCTCTCACTGCGCAAGAAAAAGACCAGGCCCGAGGAGAAATCCTGCTCTTTGTATTCAAATCCCGCCTGATAGTTCCATGCCTTTTCAGCAGCCAGATCAGGGTTGCCTATCGTAGTCGGGTCGCTGTAAAAAAGCTCGGTAAATGAGGGGATGCGCATAGTTCTTGAGATGCCGAAGTTAAAGGCGGCCTTCTCCGTGAGCTTGAATTTGGCGCTGGCTGATCCGGTGTATACTTCATTAAAATCTGAGAAATTATCCCAACGGAAAGAAAACCCCAGATCCCATTTTTGACCAAGAGCTAGACTGTCATCCAGAAACACGCTTTTATGGTCACGAGTATGGTTGCCCAGGTTAGTAGAAACGATCCGCTCCTGGCCCCATTCCATTCCTAACCCGGCCTTGCCTAGCCGGCCAATATCTTTCTGCAAGTAAATTGAAGGGGTAAACATATCCGTGCGGTGGTTATTGGCGGAACTTGAGCGCGCCTGGGTCTTGTCCAGGACAAATTTGTCATAATGCCTGCGCCATAGAAAATTCGGCTTGATCAAGAGCCCCTCTCTATTTAAGGTAAGGCCGCTGTTGATCAGATAGGTGTTCGTCCATTCAAAAGAAGGAAAGCCCCGGCCCGGGGTATAAAAATCAAAGGCGCCGAACGCTTTCTCCTGATAGCCGAAATTATTCTCCCATACGCCGTCAGGCAGCTGCAGATACGCGCCTAAAGAGGTGGTAAATTTCTTATAATCCGTGTCAAAACGGAACCCTTTGGATTGAGCGTCTTCAATGGAAAATCTGAGGCCCAGGTCTTTGATCTTATCGCTGAAGCTGAATAAACCGTAACCATTGCGGTTATTGCCCGCGCCAAACTCCCAAGAAACCCTTCTATCTTCAGGCGGCCTTAAGACAAAATTTATTGCTCCTCCAATGGCATCCGGCCCGAATAAAGAGGATCCCGCCCCGGGGATCACTTCTATTCTCTTTATATCCTCTTTGGTAAAAGGGATGTCGGAATTATAGTGGCCGGTCTGCGGGTCATTTACCCTTTGGCCGTTAAGCAGGATGAGGACCTGTTGAAAGGAGGATCCCCGCAGAGAAAAATCCGTCTGGATCCCGCTTTGTAAAGAGCGGCTCTGCAGGTCAACCGGAAGGCCGGTGAGTTCTTCAACAGCAGATTGGTAATTAAAGCTTTCGCTCTGGCTGGATGAGGTGGAATAGGCATTTAAGAGGAACTGCTTTTGCTTGGTAACGACCACGGTCTCAAGCTCCTGCGCGGGCTCCTGATAAGAGAAGGATAAACGGGGCGATAAAAGAAGGAGGGCGATAAAAAAACCGCCAGGCTTTATATTGAACATGAAATAATTATAAAGCAGGCGGTTTAATTGTCAACCAATAATTTATATATGGTTTACTATTAGCGGAAGTGCACTACATCCCCGCTTGAGACTTTCTGGATAAGCCCGGAAGGCTTGCGGATAAGCAGGGTGCCGTCTTCATCGAT
>JAQUME010000037.1 GCA_028718245.1 Candidatus Omnitrophota bacterium | reverse complement strand
AAAAATCCTTATCGGTGATAACCAGCTCGGTTTTAGTTGCCTTCAGGATGAACTCAAGCTGCTGGCGCAGGGCATTTGCCTGCTGCTGGGCGGCCTTTCTTGATTCAACCTCCAGTTCCAGGGCCTTAGTGCGGTGGCTGACCAGGAGCTCGAGTTTTTCCCGGTAGATCTGAAGCTCCCTTTCATAATTCTTCTTTTCGGTAATATCCCGGTTAGACGCGCGCCGGCCAAGTAACTTTCCATCTTTGCCGTAAACCGGGATGCAGACATGGCTGAGCCAATGGATCGAGCCCGAACGGTCTATGATGCGAAAATCTACTTCCAGCTTGCTGCAATTATCCACTGCATCGTTTGTTTTCTTGCGCAGGGAAACAATATCATCGGGATGCACGATCTTTTCTATCAGATCGGGGTCATCCATGAACTCCTTGGCGGAGTATCCGGTAATACGCTTGCATGAAGGAGAAACATAGATCATCCGGTTATCCGCGCCCTGCCAGTACTCCCAGTCATAGGTAAAATCGGCCACGGTGCGGAATCTTTCTTCGCTTATCCGCAGGGCCTCATCGCTTTTCTTACGCTCGCTTATCTCCTTGCGCAGTTTCTCATTGGCCCGGCTCAATTCCACCGTGCGGACCTTAACCCTGATCTCCAGCTCCGCGCGGATCTCCTTTAACCTGTCCTCGATCCTCTTACGCTCGGTAATATCCCGGGCGATGCCGGTTGTGCCGACGACTACCCCCTTGTTATCGAAGACCGGGGTCTTTACCGTCTCCAGCCACTGTATCTGGCCCTGCTTATCAGCCAGCCTCTCTTCAATGCGCTTGCGTTTCTTTGTGGTCATTACCTCCCGGTCATCGGCCCGGTAACTCTGTGCCAATTCCCTGGGCCAGATATCCAGGTCGGTTTTGCCTTTAACATCATCAGGCGCAAGGCCGCAGGCAGCACCGAAGGCCTCATTGACCTCCACAAACCTGCTTTCCTTGTCTTTCAACCAGACCATATCGGGTATGTTGTTCAGTATCGCCCTTTGCTGCAGTTGTATATCCTGCAGCCGGTCGTAGATCTGCTGAACTATCGCGTTATTTTTCTCTTCCTGCTCTCTGTCCATGTAATGTAAAAAGGCAGCTACCTTTAAAAGATAAGCTGCCTAAGGCCTAAAGTTAGGAGTCACAGAAGCCCCTTATTTTATAGGATTAGTATTCTCTCTGGTGCGCCAAGGTCATATCCATAAAGCTGCGCAGCCTGCGCGAACGCGAAGGGTGCCTGAGTTTTTTCAGGGCCTTGGCCTCGATCTGCCTGACCCTTTCGCGGGTGACCTTAAAAACATTGCCCACCTCCTCCAGCGTTCGCGGGCAGCCGTCCTGGATACCAAAACGCAGAACCAAAATCTTTTTTTCTCTATCCGTTAATGTGCTTAAAGCGGAGTTCATCTCATCCTTGAGCATGGAACGCACGGTTTCATTTGCCGGAGAGACCGCCTTTTTATCCTGGATAAAATCCCCGAAATGAGTATCCCCCTCATCGCCTATGGGCATCTGCAAAGAGATCGGTTCCTGGGCGATCTTCAGGATAGACTTGATCTTGTCCTGGGGAAAACGCATCTTATGCGCGATCTCTTCAGGGGTGGGCTCCCTGCCGTTCTCCTGGACAAAGACCCGGGAGAAACGGATGATCTTATTGATCGTCTCGGTCATATGCACGGGGATCCTGATGGTACGCGCCTGGTCGGCAATGGAGCGGGTGATCGCCTGGCGGATCCACCATGTGGCGTAAGTGGAAAACTTATATCCGCGTTTGTATTCAAACTTCTCTACCGCCCGCATTAAGCCGATATTACCCTCCTGGATAAGGTCAAGGAAGGAAAGTCCGCGGTTGGTATATTTTTTCGCGATGCTTACCACGAGGCGCAGATTCGCCTCCACCAATTTCTTTTTCGTGCGGTTGAATTTAAGGTGGGCTGATTTTATCAGCTTCATCTGCTCTTTGATCTTGCTGTAGGGCTCGGTAATTTCATGGAGCACCTGGCGCATGCGCGTATTGCTGCGTTTTCCCAGCCGCTTCATGTGCTCGACCTCCCGGAGGTAAGCGTTGAGTTTTCTCACCCCCTCCTCGATCACCGAAGTGGTAAAATTAAGCTGAAGGATAAGATTGACGGAGCGGGACTCGCTTCGGGTCTGCTTTATCCTGCCTAAAATGCGCTTGAACCTGCCGATCACCCTGTCCTTTTTTATCTTGATATCCTCTTTAACCACATCCTCCAGGTTGATCTTCTCATCCAGGATATCGGCGGCAACGGCCAGGACATGGTTCCTGGCGAATTTGGTCGCTAAAGCCGCGCGCTTGAATTTCTCCTCAGCCTCTTCGATTTTTTTAGCCAGCTCGATCTCATTTTCCCGGGTTAAAAGAGAAATAGAACCCATCTGTTTCAGGTACATCTTTACCGGGTCATCCAAAGGCATGAAACGCTCTTCTCCTTTAAGCTGCTCATTCAATAATTCCTCGCGCTGATGGGCCGGGTCCTGTTTTTCCTGCTGCGCCCGGTTTGCCGAGAGGCCGGCATCCTGATCCCCTTCGACTACCTGAATATCTTCATTACCCAGCAGTTCAAAAAGATGGTCAATGGCCTCGGTGCTTGAAAGGTCTTCGGGGAGAAGGTCATTTACCTCGTCATAAGTAAGGAAACCCTTCTGCTTTCCCAGGGCGATCAGCTTCTCCATATCTTTAGTGGGCCGTGCTCTCTTCTTCATCCTTAATCACCTTTCTTTATTAGATCATGAAATTCCTGTATAAGTCCGCTTAACCTCTCTTCATCCCCGGAACTCTGGGCGCTTTTGATCTGCGTATGCAGGCGCTCTCTCCTGGATTTCAATCTCTCTACCTTGATCCTCCGGATACAGTCATTCAGCGCCTTTTCTCTATCCTCCTCCGAAAGCTCCGGCATGAACATGGACTCACAAAGCAGTTGGCTTGCGTCCTCTTCGCTGAAATGGTTCAACAGGAGACTGGGCGCTATGTTTTTCCCCCGGGAAAACAGATCAAGCATTATTGAAACGACCTTGGCAGTGCGCGTGTCCTGGAAATCAGCCGGCTCCAGCTCCCCCATGATCCTCTCGATAAGTTCCTTCTCTTCAAGCATGAATTTGATCAGCATTTTCTCCGCCGGGTTGATCGGGGCAAGAGGCCGGGCAATATTCAAATAGGGCGTTTCCTGCCTATTTTTATCCGGTTTTAATTTATTCAACTCTTCAAGTATGCAGTTTTCCGGTATCTTGATCTCCTCGGAGAGCCGCTTTGAATACTCCGCCCTCAGGATCGCGTTCTCAAACTTATTGATCGTCGAAAGCATTTCAGAGGCGATCCTGCTTTTGCCGTGAGGATCTTTTATATCATGGCGGCTTTTTAAGACCTCAAGCTTATAATCAAAGAGGCCGCTGGCATTATCAACCATGGCTTTAAAATCAGCGACTCCTTTAAACCGGACCAGGGCGTCGGGGTCCATCCCTTTCGGCAGGGATACGATCTTGACATTCATCCCTTCTTCAATAAGTATATCCAGGCTTCTTAAGGTAGCGATCTGGCCGGCGGTATCACCGTCATAAACCATTACCGCGTTATCGGTATAACGCTTAAGCAGCTTGATCTGCTCCAGCGTAAGGGCAGTGCCTTGAGAAGCCACGATATTTTTTATCCCCTCCTGGTAAGGAATGATAAAATCCAGGTAACCCTCGACGATTATCGCGCTATCGGCATCTCTGATATGATCTTTGGATAAATTCAGGCCAAAAAGGTTCCTCCCTTTTGTATAAACCGGGGTTTCCGGAGAGTTGATATATTTGGGGAGGCTCTTATCCAGTACCCTTGCTCCAAAGCCGATCGGCCGGAGGCGGATGTCAAAAACAGGGAATATCACACGGCTGCGGAAACGATCATAATAACCGCCGCCGTCCTTCGGCAGTATTAATCCTGCTTTCTCCATCAAAGCAAGGCTGACATTTTTTGACTTTAAAAAATTGATCAGGTGGTCCCAACCGGAAGCGGCAAATCCAAGATGAAATTCTTTGGCTGTTTTAGGGCTGATCCCCCTCTTTGACAGATAATCTCTGATTGCTGCCGCATTTTCGGCATAAAGATTATTCTCATAAAAACTTAAGGCCAGCTCATTTACCTTATAAAGCTGAGCGCTTAAACTGGCAGCAGAGGCTCTTTCCGGGCTTTCATGCCTGGGCAGCTCCACCCCTGTTTTTTTAGCCAGCAGCTCAACTGCCTCGGGAAAATCCATCCTTTCATGGCGCATAAGGAACTTAAAAGCATTCCCTGATTCACCGCAGCCAAAACAATGGTAGATCTGCCTGTCCGGTGAGACCATGAATGATGCCGTCTTCTCGTGGTGAAAAGGGCAGTTAGCCTTGAAGTTCCTGCCTGACTTCTTAAGCGGGATATAACCGGAGATAAGCTCCACTAGATCCACGCGGCCAAGGATATCCTCTAATAGATTTTCCGGAATGAGTCCAGCCATTTTTACTTCCTTTTGATCCTGGTAAAACCCGAACAACTGATCACCTGAAAAGGCCGGCCGGCGGCTTGCTCCAGGTTATCCAGAAGAAGGTTCAAGCCCAGGGTGTCGGATGAAATGTGGCCGGCGATGACGGCATTAAGATCGGCCTCTTTAGCTTTTTTAAAGTGCTCTTCGCTTAAATGCATGGAGACCAGGGTCTTCACCCCGGCTTTATATAATTTCCCGAATACATCTTTCGGTCCTTCCGTTCCCCCGGTCATCTCAAGCAGGATCTTCCCTGCCCGGCGCTTCGGGCTGCCCAGGATGACCCGCGGACCGGTCTTAAATTCCTCGGCGATCCGGTACTCCGGTATGCCCTTAAGAACCATGATGACATCCTCAACCAGACGCGGTTTTTTCTGTTTAAATAAAGCCTCCAAAAACCTGTATACGTGGTTATCCGCCGGAGTATGCATGCACATAAACGGGATATCTAAAAGCCTGGCAGCATCAACTGCCCGGGTATGATTCTGCGGCAACACCCTGCGCTCTACTTCCCGGATCCTTTCTTCCAGCAATTTAGCAGCCGTATTCCTGGCGACCCCCGCCTGCCTTAACAGGTCGGCCTGCAGCGCCATTACCTCATGGAGCCCGGCGTAGGCTTTGCCCTCCGGATGATGCGCGATCACCAGGTCCAGCCCTTCCCTGGCGCGGATGTGATCGGCAAGCAAAAGCTCGGCTACCTCAATATCGATCCCCACCAGGATCTTATTGATCTCCAGCCCCGGCTTACCGTAAAGGATGCGCGTGTCCGGATAACCTTTGATCCCGGATTTGTTTTTCCTGGGGTCAGCGAAGGCTCCGAATTTTACTACGCTGTCGTATAGCTTTTGCAGTTTCATCGATTAAAGAAATTATGTATTGCGGTCACCTTATTCTTATTAGACCCTTCACTGCCCATGAACTTTGAGAAAATAGAATTCCACAACCATTTGTAGGTATCCGGGGCAACCTTGTAAATCCTGGCGGCCAGGTAAGAATTCTCCACGCTTTTATTTAAATAAGGCAAGCCGGAAACAAGAAGGGTAAAAGTTATAAGGCCGGCCATAAATAATCCCCTGAAAGCCCCCAGGGCCAGGCCTCCCCACTTGCTTAAAGAAGCTGCTGCCTCCAGCTTAATGAACCTGTAAAAGATACACCGCAAGGCCATAAACAACAAATACCCGGCTATAGCCATGGATATAAAAATAAAGAAATCAACGAATCCTAACGGAGTTAAACCAAGATCGATCTTTTCAACAATTGAACCGGATAAAAAGATATAGTAGTGCAGGGACAAAAATATCGCAGCCAAAATACCGGCCAGCTTGAATAATTCAACGGGCAATCCTGTTTTAAGAGCAACGTAACATATTCTTAATATTAGGATTAGAATAAAAATATCCAGATAGTTAAAATGCCTGAAAAAATCAAAGGACACTATATTCTCCTTATTGGGAAAGGCAACATCCTCCGGCCCGGAGGATGTTTGACATGTTTAGAAAGTATAACATATATCAAAGCGGTTTGTCAAGGAAAGGGCTTTCTTTTTATGCTTTGAACCAGGGGATAGTTCGCCTTAAGCCCTCCTCCAGGGAGATGGCGGGCTTCCAGGAGATAATCTTCCTGGCCAGGCTGATATCAGGCCGGCGCTGGCGGGGGTCATCTTCAGGCAGGGGCCTGAATGCTATCCTGCTTTTTGATCCGCTGAACTTTAAAACGAGCTTTGCCAGCTGCATTACGGTGAACTCACCCGGGTTCCCTAAATTCACGGGCATATTTGTCTTTGACAGCATGAGACGGTATATCCCCTCCACCATATCGTCAATATAGCAGAAGCTCCTCGTTTGTCGGCCTTTGCCGTAAACAGTCAGGGGTTTATTCCGCAGCGCCTGAAAGATAAAGTTAGGGACAACTCTGCCGTCATGAGCCCGCATCTTGGGCCCGTAGGTGTTAAAAATACGCGCTATCTTTGTGTCCAGGGAATGGACGCGGTGATAGGCCATGGTAAGGGCCTCTGCAAAACGCTTGGATTCATCATAGCAGCCGCGCACTCCTACGCAATTGACATGCCCCCAATAACTCTCCTTCTGGGGATGCACCAGGGGGTCGCCATAAACTTCGGAGGTTGAGAAAAGCAGGAATACGGCCTTCTTCTTTTTAGCCAATCCAAGGGCATTATGCGTGCCCAATGAGCCGACCTTAAGGGTCTGGATGGGAAAATCAAGATAATCTACCGGAGATGCCAGGGAGGCGCAATGCAGAACATAATCCACCCTGCCTGGTATATCTATGTAATATGAAACATTATGCACGTCAAAACGGAAATTTTTATGCCTGATGAAGGGCTTGATATTCTCCAGGTTCCCGGTAATGAAATTGTCCAGGCATATTACCGTATAACCCTCGTTAAGCAGTTTCTCACAGAGGTGCGAACCGATAAAACCTGCTCCTCCGGTGATCAGAACGCTCTTCTTCATAACCTCTCCAGGTTTTCCTTACGCAAGCCTCCAAAAACATTCCTGCTGTCAAAGATCAATTTCGCGTTCTTCAATAAGCCTTTGTAATCTACCGAAGAATGATCGGAGGCGATCAAAACGCAGTCAAACCCCCTGATCCTCCCGCCATTCAACACAACGGATCTCAAATCAATACCGCTCAGCTTAAGAAAAGGTATGAGCGGGTCTGAATAGGAAACCACTGCGCCCCTCTTTTTGAGCGCCCTGATCACCTCGATACCCGGGGATTTACGCAGGTCCTTGACATCCTTTTTATAGGTAACCCCAAGGACAAGTATTTTGGCCCTTTTTAGCTCTTTGCCCCTTTGCTTAAGGGCTTCTTCAATTCTCCTTAGGATATATTCGGGCATTTGATTTATTATGTCCGACGCCAGTTTGATAAAGCGCGAATTGAACCCGAAGCTTTTGGCTTTCCAGTGCAGGTATAAAGGGTCTTTGGGAATGCAATGACCTCCTACCCCGGGGCCGGGATAAAAAGGCATGAAACCGAACGGCTTGGTAGCGGCTGCGCGGATCACCTCCCAGATATCGATCCGCATCTTATGCGCCATCATGGAGAGTTCATCTATCAACCCTATGTTGATGAGGCGGAAGGTATTTTCAAGCAATTTGACCGTTTCGGCGCAGCGACAGCTGCTTACCGGGACTACCTGTTTAATGATGATCCGGTAAACCGATACCGCCAGTTTTGTAGCCTCCGGGCTTATACCGCCGATGACCTTGGGGATATTGTGCACCGGGAATTTTTTATTTCCCGGGTCGATCCTTTCAGGAGAAAAACAAAGGAAAAAATCCCTTCCATGCCGCAGGCCCTGCTTTTGGAAGATCGGCAGGATCTCCTCCTCCGTAGTCCCTGGATAAGTGGTACTCTCCAAAACTACCAAAGCGCCCTTTTTTATATGCAGCGAAACCCCTTTTACCGCGTTCTTTATGAAAGAGATATCCGGCAGATTTTTTCCTTTAAGCGGGGTGGGCACGCAAATAAAAACAGCATCGGCCTCTTTGATACCGGAGAAATCCGCGCTTGCCTTAAAATTGCCTCTGGCTAAAGCAGCCTTTAGCTCGGCACCGGTGATATCGGTGATATAAGATCTTCCCTTGGAAATTGCTTTAAGCCGGTCGCTATCGATTTCAATTCCGGTTACTTCAACTCCTTTACCGGCAAATTCCAGGGCCAGGGGAAAACCCACATAACCTAAACCCACCACGGCGATCTTGATCTGCTTTTTACTCATTCCCGCGGCCCACTCCTATGTAGGTAAAACCCAGGTCTTTAAGCGGACCCGGCTCATAAATATTCCTTCCGTCAACTATAAGCTGGCGCTTTAACGTCTTCTTCAATTTCAGGAAATCCAGCTCTTTGAATTCATTCCATTCTGTGGCAATGATAAGGCAGTCGGTCCCCCGGGATGCCTGATACGGGTCTTTGCAGAAAACCACATCTTTAAGGACCTCTTTGGCCTTAGCCATTGCCTTTGGGTCATAAACCCTCACCTTTGCTCCCTCCCGAAGCAATTCCCTGATCAAACCGATGCTGGGGGAGTTCCGGAGGTCATCGGTATCGGGCTTAAAGGCCAGGCCAAGGACCGCTATAGTTTTATCTTTTAGGATCCAAAGGGCATCCTTGATCTTTTGCAGGACAAAGGACCTTTGCTCTTCGTTAGCATCCCTTACCGCCTTAAGTATCTGAAAATCATATCCCAGCTTTTGGGAAATCGTTATGAATGCTTCCAGGTCTTTGGGAAAACAGGAGCCGCCGTAGCCGATCCCGGCGTGAAGAAAATGCCGGCCGATGCGGCTATCCAGCCCCATCCCCTGGGCCACCTCTTTTACATCCGCTCCCACCTGGTCGCAGATACGGCTAAGCGCGTTGATAAATGATATCTTGGTGGCCAGAAAGGCGTTAGAGGCATGCTTGATCAGTTCAGCGGATTTTATGTTGGTGATCAGGATCGGCCGGTTCAAGGGCTGATAAAGATTGGTCATTATCTGCCTGGCTTTCGGGCTTTCGGCGCCGATCACGATCCTGTCCGGATGGGTAAAATCATTTATAGCGCTGCCCTCCCGTAAAAACTCGGGGTTTGAAACCACGTCAAATTTATGGCCTTTCTTAACATAGGTGGCGATCGTCTTTTTAACCCAGGCTCCCGTCTCAACCGGCACGGTGGATTTTTCGACGATCAGGCGATAGCCGTCCATATGCTGGGCAATGCTGCGGCAAACCTTCTCTACACCGGTCAGATCCGCCTCCCCATTTTCAAGTGTAGGGGTGCCCACGGCGATGAAGATCACCTCGCTTGCCTTGACCGCCTCCCCTATGCTTGAAGTGAATTTCAGCCTCTTGTTCTTCAGGTTATAGGAGATAAGCTCTTTAAGGCCCGGTTCATAAATAGGGACCAGGCCTTTCTTAAGCCCGGAGATTTTCTTGACGTCGTTATCAGCGCAGATAACCTTGTTCCCTAACTCGGCAAAACAAGCGCCGGTAACCAATCCAACATAACCTGAGCCGATAATGGAAATATTCATTCGATCCTCTCTTTACTGCGCTCCGGATTTGACTGTATGCGTGCTCTGCTCAAATCCGAATTCATTTTCAGGGAAGGCCTTAAGCCTGAAGGTAAAGTAAATGGTTGACCCTTCGTTCTTTTTGATATTATAAGCCATATCCACCTCCCAGCAATGCAGGTCGCGGGTTAAGGTGTACTGCTGCTCCTGGGAACCGCGGTTAAGCACAGTCGAATTTTTAAGGTTATAACGCTGGTAAATAGAAAACTTCCACTTGGGGCTTAAGCGCCAATTAAAGCCCATGGTGACCTCATTTTTGCCCTTTCGTTCATAGCGCTGGCCGATGGAAAAAGAGCGGCCTGCTCCCAGGTCAAAAGATAGATCGTAGTTTGCCAGGGAAAAACGGTTGTAATTTATATTGTCATGATCGGAATGTTCGAATGTTGCTTCACTTTCAAAATGCACCCAGGAATACGGCACCACTTTCAACTTAAAAAGCAGGTCGGAAAATTGGCTATGCAGTTTATTTCCGGTATTTGTAAGGATGCTGTTATTAACAAAACCATTATTGGAACCGGACTTGGGGTCAAGCACGTAATCTGTGGTTACCAGGAAATCCACGATATCCACGCTTTGCCCCTTGCGCTTGGTCTGTAATTTATTCGATAAGCCTAAAGAGGCGGTGTTGCCGCGGGTTAACGAATCAACGCTGTCGATCTGCCTTATGTTGGTTCCCGGGATAGTAGGTGTATGCGTATACAAGTATCCAACTGTGGGGGTAATGATGTGGCGCAGGGCGTTTATATCCAAACCCATAAAATTCGTCTTAACGTCAAAGATGCGGTAAAACTTGGTGCTCAGATCAACGCCGCCGGAGAAGATCGTACGCACTATGCCGCTTTCTCCATTTGCCCCTTTATCATAAAATGTCTGGCGGCTGGAGGCAAAAGGATTAAATTCAATAAAGCCTATTTTTGTGGGCAAGGATAATTTATTCGTGGTATCAAAACGGGTGACCGTTACATCATCGGTTG
>JAQUME010000036.1 GCA_028718245.1 Candidatus Omnitrophota bacterium | reverse complement strand
AATCTCTCCTTTTGCGGCATAATAACATAAGCAGCCGGGGATTACAAGGTTGCCGCAAAATTTAATAAGCGCGCCTGTTGGGCTGTTTCTGCCAGAGACGAAAAAGCCCGGCGGACTCCTCTGCCAAGACCCCAGGCAGGATTTTGACCCCGCTTTTTGCCAATCCCTTCATTTTCAGATTGGAAATAGATAGCTCGTTAAAGCCGAAATCCCTGGCGACCTCGATGCCACAGCCGAAAACGATCCGCCTGATCCCCGCCCAGTGGCAGGCGGCAAAACACATCGGGCATGGCTCACAGGTGGAGTAAATGGTACAGCCGGCCAGATCGATCGTCTTGAGTTTTTTGCAGGCCTGCCGGATGGCGTTGATCTCGGCGTGAGCGGTAATATCGCAAGCCTTCCAGACGATATTGTGGCTGCAGGCAATAACTTTACCGGCCCTGACAATGCAGGCGCCAAAAGGGGTCTGGCCCTTCCTTATCCCCTCCCGGGCTTTCTTTATTGCCAGGCGCATAAATTTTACATCGTCATTGCGCATTTTATCGGCCGAATAATAATCCCAGTATGAATGATAAAGATGTTCCCAGGTTAACTAGAATAGTCATCCCGCATAACTTCTCAAGTTTTTTGCGGTCATTATAAGCGCCTTTTAGCATAAGCAATGCCGACCTTAAAGCAAGGAACAATACCGGCGCGTAAAACAGCAGGCTGAAATGAGACACACCGCTAAATACCGCGTAGAAGAATGCCGCGCCTGCCGCTAGCGTAAGGACAGCGTATAAAACAGCGCCCTTCTCCTTTCCAATGCGCACCAGGATATTCTGCTTGCCTGCCGATCTATCCGCCGGGTGATCCGGGAATTCATTGATCAGTATGATATTGGTTACGCTAAAGGCAACCGGAAGCGCGATCAAGGTAGCTAAAGGATCAAACCTGGATGCCTGTAAATAGAAACCCGCTGCCACAGGCAGCCAGCCGAAGGCGTAGGCAATAAAGATCTCACCAGTTCCCCGGCTTACCCAGCGTAAGGGCGGCTTGGAATAAAAAAATCCGCAGATCATCCCCGAAATACCCAGGGGAATGGTCCAGAAGCCGGTTTTAAAATAAAATTGCAGGATAACTCCTATGAGCAGGGCCAGTAAGATTACCGTGTAAGAAAGAAGTTTGACCTTTTTTTCCGGGATCAGTTTTTCTACCAGCATCAGGCTGCCGCCGGTAAAAAAATTCTTCTCCATCGTTGCGCCTAAGCGGTCCTCTTTTATATCGTATATCTCTCCGTTGTAGTGCGCGGCCAGCTGCACAAGCACAGACGCGAATAATCCCAGCAAAAAGATCTTAAAGCTTAAAAAACCGGTCAGGACAGCCGCGAGCAAAGCTCCCAGGATGTAAGGAAGGATCACTACGCTTAAGAAAGGAACCCGGGAAAGCAAAAACCAGTGTTTTAACCTCGCCATATTTATTATACCTGTTTGCGGTTGCTTCTGCGCAAGGCCTTGACCATGCGCTCATACGCCTCTTGCGGAGTTTTACCCTCGGTAAGATGCTCAAAACAGACAGCCGCGTAGCCCTGCCTGTTCTTGATCTTAAAAATCTGCACCTTCAGATGGCCGATCTTTTCTTCCACGCCTTATTTTCCTATATCCTCATTCCACAGTTTAGGCTTCGCTTTGATGAAGTCGCGCATCATTTGAACGCATTCCGGGGAATCCAGGTTCCTGATCTTAACCCCTTTTCTCCGGCAATATCCTTCCGGCCCTTTAAATGTCCTGTTCTCGCCGATAACCACCCGAGGTATTTTATAAAGCAATATCGCGCCACTGCACATTGAACAGGGGGAAAGCGTGGAATATAGAACGCATTTCTTATAATCTGTTTCTTTGAGCCTGCCGGCATTCTGCAGGCAATCCATTTCCGCGTGCAGGATCGCTGAGTCCAACTGCACCCGGCGGTTATGGCCGCGGCCGATAATCCTGCCCTGTTTCACCAGCACCGCGCCGATCGGTATGCCGCCTTCGGCTAATCCTTTTTTCGCTTCCTTAATCGCCTCCAGCATAAATTTACCCATATGTATTTAACGCGATATCCTGATTATTTTGTATTTTAGTATCCCGGCCGGGATCTTGATCTCCACAACTTCATTTTCCTTATGCCCCAGTAAGCCGCTGCCTACAGGCGAGGTGACCGAGATCTTTCCCTGGGCATAATCCGACTCAAGCTCGGAAACAAGAGTATATTCCAGTTCCTCATCGGTATCCATATCCTTTAACTTCACCGTTGCGCCGATCAAAACCTGGTCCTGCGGAATATTCTTATCCAGTATGCGCACGCGCGAGAGCTTATCCTCAAGTTCCCTGATCCGTTTTTCATTGTGGGCCTGGGCATCCTTGGCCGCGTCATACTCGGCGTTCTCGCTGATGTCGCCGTGGGCCCTGGCCTCCCCTATTGCCTTGGAAAGCTGCCTGCGCTTGACTGTTTTTAAATGCTCCAGTTCCGCAGATAGCTTTTCATATCCTTCCTGCGTCAGATAAATATCTCCTTGCATAATGCCCCCTAGATCAATTGCAACCCTTTAATGACTCCAATATTCCTCATTGTAGCCCCTGAATTTTTACTGATCAGTTCATAGGCGCGCTCGCCGAATCCTTTTCCCAAAAGGCTGTTTTCCAAAAGCTCCTTGATCTTAACTTTAAGTTGAGCCGCATCAGCTACCATGATCCCGGATTTATTTTGCAGGAACATCTCCGTTATATCGCGAAAATTAAACATATTGGGGCCGAAGATAACCGGCTTCTTAAGCCCGGCCGGCTCAAGTATGTTATGCCCGCCTGTCTTTACCAGGCTTCCTCCGACAAAGACAATATCCGCGCTGGCGTAAAAATCAAACAGCTCCCCGATAACATCAAGTATAAATACGGGGCTGCTTACGCAGGTGGGGCATACAGAGCTGATACCGGAGATAAACAGAGGCATAAATCCGTTTTTGGCCGCAAGCTCGGAGATATCTTTGCTTCTCTCCGGGTGGCGCGGGGCGATCAGAAGCTTAAGCCTGGGGAAGCTCACTAATAATTCCTTGTAAACTTTAATCAGCTGCTCCTCTTCTCCGGGGTGCGTGCTGCCACAAACCAACAACTTATCTTCTGATCCCAGCCAAAGCTTGCTGCGGTACTCCAAAGTATTTATCCCTGTCAAGGCCTCCAGGTTCATATCAAATTTTACATTTCCGGTGGTATGGATCTTTTCTTTATCCACTCCCAGTTCCTCTAAACGCAAAGCATCGGTAGCCGACTGCACGCAAAAATGCCTGACCTTGTTTAAGGTCGGCCGGATAAATAATTTTATCATCCGGTATCCGGCGTAAGAGCCGTCCGATATCCTTCCATTAACCGTGACTACCGGGATCTTCTGCTTATAAAGGGACCTGATCAGGTTCGGCCAGATCTCCGTTTCGGCAATAATAAAAATACAGGGGTTGATCTTCTTGATCACCGGGCCGGTAATAAAGCTGAGGTCTAAAGGAAGGTAAGTCAAAAAATCCCCGGGCTTGATCAGGGATTCAGCGACCTTGTTTCCCGTGGCAGTTACGGTAGAGATAACCAGCTTCTTATGCGGATAGGCCTTTCTTAGCTCCGTAACAAGCGCCTTTACGGCGATGGCTTCGCCCACGCTGACAGCATGTATCCAGATCGGCCTGTCCAGATTTAAATCCGGAGGCAGGATACCCAGCCTGCGGGAAAATCCCCGGTGGAACTTGCCCCGCAATAAATATACCGGCAGGTATGCCAGCATAAAAATTAAGAATATCAGATCATAAACGATAAACATGCTTTTCCTATATTCTACCTACTATCTACTACCTACTGCCTTTACGCATGAGGATGCGCCTTATCATAAACACTCTTTAATTTCTCGGTTGTTAAATGCGTATAGATCTGCGTGGTGGATAAATTCGCATGGCCCAGAAGCTCCTGCACCGTGCGCAGGTCAGCCCCGCGGTTCAAAAGATGCGTGGCAAAAGAATGCCGAAAGGTATGGGCGGATACTCCGGGCTTGATCCCAGCCAGACGCAGATATTTTCTTACGATATCCATTACCCCCCGGGTAGTAATGCGCCGGCTGTTTTTGTTCAGGAATACCGCCTCGGTCTCTTTTTTCTTCTTGTCTAAATATTTCTTGATAGCTCCAAGGGCTGCCTCTCCTACCGGCACGATCCTCTCCTTTTTTCCCTTGCCCCGTATTTTCAGGATGCCGCTTATAAAATCAACATCATCAACGTTCAGCCCCACCACCTCCGAAATTCGCAGCCCGCTGGAATAGAATGACTCTAAGATCGCCCGGTCGCGAAAGGCCAAAAGATCATCCGGGGCTTTGGCAAAAGCCGATTCAATAAGTTTTTTGACCTCCTCTTCCGTCATAAAAGAGGGCAGGTGCTTCTCCAGCTTAGGGCTGGAAAGCATAAGGATCGGATTGCTCTTGATATATCCCTCGCGCGACAGGAACCGGAAAAAAGAACGCAGAGCCGAGAGCCGGCGGCCCACGCTGCGGCTGCTTAGGTTTTTTTCTTTTAACACCGCCAGGTATTTCCTGAGCATCAGATAATCTATCTTCTCCAGTTCCGTGCCGGCGATAAACTTATTGAAATCCCGGAGGTCTAATTTGTAATTAAGAATGGTGTGGGAAGAATAATTTTTCTCTATTTCCAGGTAGCGGATAAATTTTTCAATATATTTTTCCATAATCTCACTTTTTAAGCGGATGCCTTGTTTTGTTTCCAGCGGCTGTCGAGGCTTGCCTCTCGCAGCACCGCTTGCTCGCCCCGGCGTGGCGAGCTGCGCTTCGGCAAAATTCTCGCTCTGCCTGACATTGTTAGCGGGGCAACCATGCCCGCTCGAATTTTGAGATGCTGCTTAGAGGCAAGCCTCGCCATCCGCTTACTACAGGCAGATAACTTTAGATATTTTGCCGAGGGATATTGTTAAGCGTGCATTAGAAATTTTTCGGCAATTGTGTGCAAGGCTTTACGGCGAGTGGAGGCAATTCCTTACTACGTAAGGAACCTTGCGCTGCCGGAGCAAGCCGTAAACCGTAGCACACGGCGAAAAATTTCGCACGCGTACAATATCCCGAGAGCGAAATATCAAGTAGCTCTTTGCTCCTCTTTATCCTCCGGCAGGGTGCGCGAGGTAAAGGTGCACTTGGGAAAATTGGAGCAGCCGTAGAAAAATCCGCGCTTTGAACGGCGCTCGATCAGCTCCCCTCCGCAATTCACCTCGGGGCATTTGACCCCGCTGCCTATGGATTTGGAATTTTTACATGCCGGAAAATCCGAGCAGCTTAAGAACTTACCCCGCCTGCCCCATTTCACGATCATCGGCTTGCCGCATTTATCGCAAACCTGGTCCGATGTAATTACCTCCTTCTTGATATTGGCCTGCGCGAAATCCAGGCTCACTTTAAAAGGAGCGTAGAAATCCTCCAGGACCTTTTCCTTAGTCAACTGGCCCTCCTCTATCTCATCCAGCTCCTCCTCCATAAGGGCGGTGAATTTAACATCCATGATCTTGGGGAAATATTCAACCAGCATATCGCATACCTTAAAGCCCAGCTCAGTCGGGTTAAGGTAACCTTTGATCCGGCGCACATAATCGCGCAGGATAAGCGTATAAATGATCGGCGCGTAGGTGGAAGGCCTGCCGATCCCCTCCTCCTCCAGGGCTTTGATCAATGAACTGTCCGAATACCTCGGTGGCGGCTTGGTAAAATGCTGCGAGGGAGTAAGCTTATTCAAACCCAGGATCTCGCCCTGTTCCAGCGGTGGGATCAGATTACCGGATTTCTCCTTTTCATTATCCTCATCCTCCTCGTCCCCTTCCTTTTCATCTTTATTGTTATTGTTATAAGCAGCCAGAAAACCCTCAAAGAGCAGATGGCTGCCGCTGGCAGTGAATAAATATTTATCCGCGGCGATATCCACGCCTGTTGCCAGGAATTCCGCCGGCTTCATCTGGCTGGCCAGGAAGCGGTTATAGATAAGCTCATACAGCCGGTATTGATCATGGTTAAGGAAATTTTTCAGGCTCTCGGGCGCCCGCGAAACATAGCTTGGCCGGATAGCTTCATGCGCCTCCTGGGCTGACTTCTTTACCTTGAAAGTATTCGGCTTCTCCGGTAAAAAATCCTTGCCAAAACTCCTGCCGATATGTTCACGCACCTCTTGAATTGCCTCCGGCGCAACATGCGGCGAATCCGTGCGCATATAAGTGATCAAACCCACGGGATTATCTTCCCCGATATCAATACCTTCATAAAGCTGCTGGGCTATGAGCATGGTCTTTGAGGCATTAAACCTGAGTTTATTGAATGCCTCCTGCTGCATGGTGCTGGTGATAAACGGCGCCGGGGCATAACGCTTCTTCTCTGTTTTCCTGATCTCTGAAACCTTGAACTCTTTGCCCTGTAACTCTCCGCAGATATTATCCGCAGCTTCCTTATTTTTGATCTCGGCTTTCTTATCCTCTATCTTCTGGAGCTTGGCGGTGAAGTTGCTCTCCCCGGAAACCTTGGGCTTGAACAATTCGGCGGCGATCTCCCAATATTCTTGAGGAGTAAATGCCTGGATCTGCCGCTCTCTTTCCGTGATCAGCTTTAAGGCCACGGATTGCACGCGTCCGGCGCTCAAACCCCGGGCAATTTTCTTCCAGAGCAACGGGCTTAAGAAATATCCCACGATCCTGTCAAGTATCCTGCGGCCGACCTGCGCCTCGATCATCTTGAGATCGAACTCCCGGCCATGTTTAAACGCCTCATTTACCGCGTGCGGTGTAATTTCATGGAAGCTCACCCGCAAAACGGACTTGCCCTTTAGGACTTTATCCTTTATCTGCCAGCCGATCGCCTCACCTTCGCGGTCAGGATCGGTAGCTACATAAATCTTCTCTTTATCCTTGGCATCTTTTTTAAGCTGGGTCAGCAGCTTCTTCCTGGCCGGGATTACCACATATTTGGGCTTGAATTTATTTTCTACATCCACCCCCAGCTCCTTCTGCGGCAGGTCAACGATATGCCCCATGGAGGAAACCACGCTGAAATCCTCCCCCAATATCTTGCTTATGGTCTTTGCCTTTGTCGGCGACTCTACGATCACTAAGTTTTTAGCCATTTAACTCCTCAAGTATATCTTCGCAGCAGGTTACTAATTTCGCGCCCTGTTTAAGCAGGCTGTTTGGGCCGGTTGAGCCGCTGGAATCGATCCTGCCGGGAAGGGCAAAAACCTCTCGTCCCTGCTCCAAAGCAAAATCCGCGGTGATCAATGCCCCGCTGTTCCTGGCTGCTTCAGCCACCAGAACCCCCAGGCTTAGCCCGCTGATCAGCCGGTTGCGCCGGGGAAAATTGTGGGCCAATGGCTTTGTCTTCATGGGAAATTCGGAGATCACCGCTCCGTTCTCGGATATTTTTTCAGCCAGCCCGGCGTTCTCCGGAGGATAGATATGGCCAAACCCGCTGCCCATGACCGCGACGGTTCTGCCTTTTGCCTTCAGCGCTCCCCTGTGCGCGTAGGTATCCACTCCCCGGGCCATCCCCGAGACAATGGTTATCCCCCGCGCAGATAATTCGGCGGCGAATTTTTCCGCGTTGTTCAAGCCGTAAAAAGAGGCCCGGCGCGAACCAACAATACCGATGCTTGGATTATCAGCCGCATCTATGTTTCCCGATACATAAAGCACGATCGGGGCTCCCGGTATTTCTTTAAGCAAACGCGGGTAATCCCGGTCAAAAAGTGTAACGATCCTTACCCCTGCTTTTTTAGCCAGCGCCAGGTCATCCTCTAAGATGCGCGGATCAAAAGCCGCTATATTTTGAGCGATCTTTTCTCCGCATGCCGCGCTCAGCTCCTGGCGGGAACCCTTAAATATATTTTCCGGTTTCTGAAAATATTCAAGCAGGCCGGCTAAACGGGAACTGCCGACCTGCGGGATAAGATTTAAGGCCACCAGCGACTCAAAGGCGTTCATTTCTTTCTGCCGGTATTCCTGGATATTTTTTCAACCACCTCTTTAACCGAAAGCCGCGTGGTGTCAATGGTTTTATCCGCCTGCATATAGTAAGGAGCGCGCATTTTCAGCAAAACCTCGATACGCCGGGCAGGGTCTTTTACATTCAGAAGTGGACGCCCTGTATTGGCTGCAACTCTTTTTAAGATCTCCTTTGGGCTGGCAGTCAGGCAAACCATAATACCGCTCTCCTTCATTATCCTGATATTCTCTTTATCCAGGACGATCCCGCCGCCGCAGGCAACCACGAACTTCTTTTGGCCGGCAACCTCTTTTAATGCCTTTTTCTCTACCTTGCGGAAATACGGCTCGCCTTCCTTGGCAAAGATATCCACGATCCTGCGCCGCTCCCTGAATTCAATAAGTTCATCCAGGTCAACGAAATTAAATTTCTTCTTCTTAGCCAGGAGCCGGCCTACGGAAGTTTTCCCGGTACCCATAAATCCAACCAGATAAATATTCATCTTTTTATGAGGGACGTCTTTAAACTCAATCGGTAGGGTGTCCCCTCTGGGGACACCCTACGCTTTGGGTCCAAAGACGTCCCTAGTAGACTACTCCGCTCCTTTATACGCTTCCAGGACCAGGTCGCATACCTGCTGTTTCAGCTCTTTGGTAGCCGGATAGACCGTGTTATACCATTTACCGTCTTTACCCTGCTGGCGCGGCATGCTCACGAACAGGCCCTTAGAGCCGTTTACCACGCTAAAGCCCTTGACCACGATCCCGGATAATGAAAGATCGATAAAGGCCTTCAGCTTTGAGTCGTTTTCTACCCTGTAGATGCGGCTGACGCTTATGGCGTTCTCCTCCATTGTGCTCACCCCCTTTTACTGCAATAGACGATAAGGGCGGCCTTTTCTCACAGGGTATTTTATCAAGGTTAATAACAATTATCGGTAAATATCTCGTAACGGGTTATACTGTCAAGCACCTCGTTGGGCTTCATTTCATATATGCGCCTCTCAAATGCCTTGGTCGCGCCTTTGGGGAGGTCATTGATCACGAACACTTCATTGACCGTAGGTATATTTCTGACAAAAAGAATAACCCGCACTGCCACCGTAGAATAATACTTGCTGGTACTATTGGTGATCTCCCCTTTCATGATCAGCTGATTGGTACCTTTGTATTTTTCGATCTTTATATTATGGTATTCAAGATTAGCCACGGGCTATCCTATCCACATAGCTCCTGTAAGAGCTTTTAATATCCTTCAGGCAGTCGGAGCCGAACTTTTCCAGGAAGGCATCCGCCAAAACAAAAGCGCAGGCCGATTCCGCTACCACCCCAGCCGGCTCAACCACACATATATCGGAGCGCTCGACTGCTGCCTTAGCGGATTTTTTGCTATGGATGTTCACCGAATCAAGCGGGTTCATCAGGGTGGAGATGGGCTTCATGCAGGCCCGGATTATGATCGGTTGTCCGTTGGATATCCCTCCTTCAATCCCCCCGGCATTATTACTCCGGCGGAAATAACCTTTTGATTTGGAATAATAGATCGCGTCATGCACCTCGGAACCAAAACTGACCGCGTATCCGGAGCCCAGGCCGATCTCAATGGTTTTGACCCCGGGGATAGACATTATTCCTGCGGCTAAAAGACCGTCCAGCCTGCGGTCGGGCTGCACATAACTACCCAGGCCAACCGGCACATGCTTTGCGGTTACTTCAAATATGCCGCCCACAGTATCGCGCCTGTTGATCGCCTCTTTTATTCTTGCTTCTATTTCCGTTTTGCCGCAAACCCCGCCCACGGATAAGACCCTGCTGGATATGATTATCCCGAACTCGCTTAAAAGCTTTTTGCATAAAGCGCCTACTGCCACTGTAGCGGCTGTGCTCCGCGCTGAAGCCCGCTCCAGGACCTCTCTGATATCGGAAAACCCGTATTTCAAAAGCCCTGCCAGATCCGCGTGGCCGGGCCGAGCAGCTGTCACCTTATGCAGCTTTTCGATACTGAAATCTTTATTCTTGATCAATAACGCGATCGGGCTGCCCAGGGTTAAGTTATTTTTTAAACCGGAGATGATCTCAACCCGGTCATTTTCTATTTTCATACGCCTGCCCCGGCCAAACCCGGCTTGCCTGCGTTTCAATTCTTTATTTATATCCTGCGCATCAATCTTGAGGCCCGCGGGCATGCCCTCTAAAATAGCAGCTATGCCTTTACCGTGCGATTCACCTGCAGTTAATTGTCTCAGCATAAAACCCTCCGTATCTTTTAAGGACGATTATTGCCACAAGCCGCGCTTGTTTTCCCGCGCCTGGCGGTATAATTTCTGGAACAAATCCGCGTATTTTACATTCGGCGGGATGGTCAAAAGCGAAGCATAGCCCTGCTTTACGATCTCCGCGTTGACAAACATCCCGTCTTCTAAATAAACATATGCCAAAAGCCTTTTATACTTGTCAAGCCTCTCCACGTCAAACTCCAATCTCACCCGCCTGCCTTCAACGAGTTTCCTGGTAAATTCATATGACTGCATTCCTAACTGCTTTATGGCCGCCGCATCCTGGCCGCTTCGCCGGGCGTCCCGGGCAA
>JAQUME010000035.1 GCA_028718245.1 Candidatus Omnitrophota bacterium | reverse complement strand
CAAAAGCCTGCTTGAGAATCTGGATATGATAATAATAGACGAGGTATCCATGGTCCGCGCCGACCTTATGGATGGGATTGATTATGCCTTACGCCTTAACCGGGGCAGAATGAAATCCCCTTTTGGCGGGATCCAAATGGTATTCTTCGGAGACCTTTTCCAGCTTTCCCCTGTGGTTGAGAACGAAGCAAGAGAGCTCCTGGAAGAGCGCTATACTACTCCTTATTTTTTCAGCGCCAAAGTGTTTGACACCTGCCATCTCCGGGAAATTGAGCTCTCCACCATATACAGGCAAAAAGACAGCTCCTTTATGGAGCTATTAAACAGGATCAGGAATAAAGAGCATACCAAAGAGGACCTGGACACATTAAATAAAAAGGTTCAAAAAGATATAGTGGTTTCTAAAAAAGACCCAACCGTGATCCTGACAACGACCAACAGCCTGGCAAATACGATAAATCAGTGCCGCTTATCAAAACTCCCCGGCAAAGAGATAACCTATAAAGCCCTGGCAACCGGTAAATTTGAAGAATCAACCTATCCTACCGGCGAATTCTTAAAACTCAAAAAAGGGGCGCAGGTGATCTTGATAAAAAATGATCCTGACAAGAGATGGGTCAACGGCACCCTTGCCAAAGTCACCGCTTTATCCAAAGATTCCATAGTCGTGGATATCAACGGGTTTGAACACGATCTCCCTGTTGTGAAATGGCAGAAAATAGAGTATAGTTACAATGAGGCTGAAGACAGGATAGAGGATGAGGTTGTGGGGGAATTCGCGCAATACCCCCTGAAACTTGCCTGGGCAATAACCATTCATAAGAGCCAGGGCCAGACCTTTGATAAAGTGATCATTGACCTTGGGCACGGCGCCTTTACCCACGGCCAGTTATATGTCGCTCTTAGCCGGTGCACCTGCCTGAACGGCATAAAGCTTAAGCGCCCGGTGGCCCACAGCGACATTATATTTGATGAGCGCGTATATGAATTTAACGGCCGCTTCGCCGGTCTATTTTAAAAAAGGAGGCCTCTCATGATGTATTTCCTGGCAAGATGGGGAATCAGCTCGTTATCGATCTTTATTGTCGCCCACATTGTAAAAGGCATAGAGGTTTCAAGCACCGCCACTGTCCTGGTGATTGCTTTGGTGCTGGGGATCATTAATGCTTTCTTGAGGCCCTTGATTATCCTGATCACGCTGCCGATTAATATCTTTACCTTAGGTATATTCACGCTTTTTATCAATGGGGCCCTTTTTTATCTTGTATCGAAGATTGTTAAAGGTTTTGTGATCACCGGCTTCTGGCCGGCTTTCTGGGGTTACATACTTTTCAGTATAATCAGTTCCCTGTTGAGTTCTTTAATTACAGAGGCAGCTTAAATATGAATATCGTGATGATGACCAATACCTATAAACCCATAGTTGGCGGGAAATAATTCCGGGACACAATACTTAATTAAATGGAATTCTATTACTAAAAGGAGGCGGATATGGCGAAGAAATGTATCGGAGGGTTTAGCATCCTGGTTTTAGCGTTTGCCATTATTTCACTTAGCGGCTGCACTACCTGCGGGACCCCGTACCGGAAAACACTAACCGATAATCCCAGGCTGTCAGAGGCCAATACGAGCTATAAAAAAGCCATAAATTGGCTGAACAAGGGAGAATGTGCTGCAACTTCCTTCCAGGCGAAAGAATCTTATACCACCGCGGGCTCTTATCTTTCAGATACCATTTTTAAGTTAAAAGAGCAGGGGCACGAAAATGACATAGATGTCTCCGATGAGGTATATTATTGCGAAAAGATGAAAAGAGAAACAGACGTTAAGATAGGCGCGGCCGACAACACGAAGTAATTCCGGGAACACAATTTATTTCACAAGGCGCTGGAGAAATCCAGCGCCTTTTTTTGTTGAAAAAACCCGTTAGATTTCCCCGCCTCCTGCGTCTATTGTAGAAGCAAGGCCTCAAAGTAATCACTTGACAATACAAGCTATAACTTGTATACTTTAAATGGGCGAAGATAGGCTAAGAGCTATATGTTATTATCTAGGTGAGAGAGGGGATAACCCGGTTAAAGAATTTATCCATTCTTTAACGCAGAAAGAACAGGCAAAAGTATACGCCTATATCGCGGAATTAAAGCAACAGGGAAATAATCTGCGAAGGCCTATGGCAGATTATTTAGAAGATGGAATATATGAATTGCGGCCTAAAGATAACAGATTTTTCTACTTTTTTTATTTACGCGATACGGCAGTATTAGTTCATGCGATTAAAAAACATGTGAAAAGAGTTCCGGAGAATGATTTGCGATTATCTATAAAAAGAAAAATTGAGACAGAGGCTTGTGGAACTAATATAGAAAGACTGGAATTGTGAGGTGATTTGTATGAAAAGGATCCGATTAGAAAATGTTAATATTGATTTAAGGGAAAAACTTAAAAATGCGGAGTTTAAGCGGCTCTATGAGCTTGAGCGCGCCAAGGTTGCTTTAGCTCAAAAGATAGCAGAGCTCAGGGAAGAGAATCATCTGAATCAGGCCGATCTTGCTAAAAAACTCGGGGTTTCCCAGCAGTTTATATCGCAGATAGAGAGCGGGGAGGGAAGCAATTTGACACTGAAAACATTATTACGTTTGGCTACTACCTTGGGGAGAGGGCTAAGGATCTCATTTCCCAGGGCCTCTAGGGGCAGTTCCTCTTTAAAAGTTGCTTAAAAAAATGGAATTTAAACTAAAAGCCGGGTTTATTGAGCTGGATAATATGCTAAAGGTCCTGGAACTCGTTGCCAGCGGCGCCCAAGCCAAGCAGCAGATCCAGGCCGGCTTGGTTAATGTCAATGGCGAAGTTGAATCGCGTATCCGCCGGAAGCTTCACGCAGGAGATTGCGTGGAGTTTGGCGGACAGAAGATTGATATTATTGCGTAAAGATACCCGCATACTAACAAAAAAGCCCCGATAGGTTCCGGGGTTTCTTTGTAGGTGATAGGCCTAATAGCTTCCGCTATCGTTCCTAACCTCCTTGTTGCTTGTTCCACTTCCCTGTTCCAATGTAAGTATGCCATACAATTTTTCGGATTTCAAGACCCCCCTAAAAGATAATTCGGGACACAAAACTTAATTCCCATTTTCCCTGCTGGCGGGGAATTAAGTATTGTGTCCCTGAATTATCCTTTGACAAAAGGCGGGCATTTGAGAGAATATATTGCCATGTTCAGATCCCTGAAATTATATACCGGACAGAATATAGACCTGGAATACCTGAATTCCACCCTGGTTGACTTTGGCTACAAGAGGCAGGAGCAGGTGCTCTCAGAGGGTGATTTTGCCCGCCGCGGCGCCGTTATTGACATTTTCCCGGTTTCCTTTGAACTTCCCATCCGCATTGAGCTGGATAATGACAAGATCGCCGCAGTAAAGACCTTTAACCCGGATAACGGAGAGCCGCTCTGGCCGCATAATATCGTTATCATCCTTCCCTTCAAGAAAACGGCCGGCGCTAAAGCCGCTGTATTCAGCGAAGAATTTCCCCTGGAAAACTTTGTGGACCTGAAGATCGGCGATCTTGTGGTGCATAACCAGCATGGTATAGGAAAGTTCCTGGGGATGGAGAAGGTAAAGCTTCAGGGTGGGGCTAAAGACCATTTAGTCATTGAGTATGACCGTAATGAAAAGCTTTTTGTCCCGGTTAGCGCCATGCACCTGGTGCAGAAGTATATCGCCTTTCATACCCTTAAGCCCAAGCTTTACCGCTTAGGCAGCAAGGAGTGGCAGCGGGCCAAGCAGCATGCCCGTAAAGGCATCCAGAAGCTGGCCTGGGAGCTGTTAAGCGTGCAGGCAATGCGCCAGGCAGGCAGCGGCTTTAAGTTTTCACCCGATACCCCCTGGCAGGCTGATTTTGAGAAGACCTTTCCCTATGAAGAAACCCCTGACCAGGCAAAAGCCGCTCAGGAGGTCAAGCAGGATATGGAGTCAGCCAAGCCCATGGACCGCTTGCTTTGCGGTGATGTCGGTTATGGCAAGACCGAGGTAGCCATGCGCGCGGCTTTTAAGGCGGTAATGGATAATAAGCAGGCGGCGTATTTAGTCCCTACCACTATTTTAGCCGAGCAGCATTATAAGAATTTCAGCGGCCGCCTGAAAGATTTTCCGGTAAACGTGCAGATGCTTTCCCGTTTCAGGACTCTAAGGCAGCAGGATAAGATCATTAAGTCCTTGCGCGACGGCAGCGTGGATATTGTCATCGGCACGCACAGGATGCTTTCCGAAGATGTGGGTTTTAAGGACCTGGGCCTGGTCATCGTGGATGAGGAGCAGCGCTTTGGGGTTACAGCTAAGGAGCGCCTGAAAAAAATTAAAACTACCACAGATATGCTTTCTTTGACCGCTACCCCGATACCGCGCACCTTGTATATGAGCTTAATGGGGGCCAGGGACCTTTCCGTGATCAACACCCCGCCGCAAAATAGGTTGCCTATCAAAACGATTGTGGTAGAATATGACCCTGACCTGGTTGTCCAGGCGATCAAGCGGGAGTTGGCCAGGAAAGGGCAGGTTTTCTTTTTGCATAACCGCATACTTGACCTGGAAAAGGTCAGGGATAATATCGCCAGGCGCCTTCCAGATAAAACGCGTATAGCCGTCGGCCACGGCCAGATGCCGGCTAAGTTATTGGAAAACGTAATGTCGGATTTTATCAACGGCAATATAGACATATTGATTTCTACGATGATCATTGAGTCCGGCATAGATATACCGAATGCCAACACTATAATCGTCAATAACGCCCAGATGTTCGGTTTGTCCGACCTGCATCAGCTGCGCGGCAGGGTAGGCAGGTTCAACCGTTCGGCCTACGCTTATTTTATGATTCCCCGCAACGCCCCCCTGGAGCGTGAAGCCAGGGAGAGGCTGGCAGCCATAGAGGAGCATAGCCACCTGGGCGCGGGATTCAACATCGCCATGGAGGACCTTCAGATCCGCGGGGCAGGGGACCTGCTGGGTAAACAGCAGCACGGCTTTATCAATGCCGTAGGTTTTGATCTTTACTGCCGGTTGCTTAAGGAAGCGATCGCTAATTTCAAGAAAGCAGGTGTATTTGATGAAACGCACAATTAAATTCAGATTATTAGCATTGTTTTTTATTCTTGCCGCATCCAGCGTCGGGCTTGCTGACCGCTGCCTTTTTGCGCAGGATAAGGTCGTGGCCGTAGTCAACAACGAGATCGTTACGCAAAAAGACCTGGATGACTTCTTGAACTTCATCCGCATGCAATATTCCCGGGAGTTTAAAGGCAAGGAACTGGAGGAGAAGGTACAGGGTATGAAGCAGGATCTCCTGCAGCGCCTTATCGACGACCGGCTTATCCTTCAGCAGGCCAAGGTTGAGAAGGTATTCGTAGAGCCCTCCAGGGTAAAGGCAAGGGTCATTGAGCTTAAGAAAAATTACGCTTCAGATGCTGAATTTAGCGATGACCTCGCCAAGCAGGGCCTGGTGCTGGCTGACCTGGAGAAAAAGATCCGCGAGCAGATGCTCATGTACTCGGTCATCCAGCAGAAAGTGCGCGAAAAAATCATGGTCCGTCCGGATGAGATCACTGATTTCTATAAGCAGAATAAGCGGCAATTTTTAGCCCCGGAGGAGCGCCAGCTCACCATGATCATTCTCCAGGATGCAAAACAGGCCAAGGAGTTAAGCTACTATCTGCGCCTGGGGCAAAAGCTGGAAGATCTGGCCACGAGATATACTTTTACCGTCAATACATTATCCGCCTGGAAAGGGGAGGAGCTGCGCAAAGAGATAGAGGATGTGGTGTTCAAGCTGGGCATGGGAGAGATCTCCGAAGAGATAAAGGTAGATAAGCAATATTATATATTCCGGTTGGACAATATTACCGGCAGCCGGCAGTTAAGCCTTGTCCAGTCCCAAGAGAAGATCCGGGCGTATTTATTTGAAAAGAAATTGCAGGATGCTTTAACCAAGTGGATAAATGAGATCAAAGCGCAATCCTACATCAAGCTCTGCGGCGATTAGAGTCGGCCTTACTATCGGAGACCCTGCAGGCATCGGCCCCGTCATAGCTTTAAAAGCCCTTAGACAATTAAAAGGTAAAGCCCGCGTTACCCTGATTGGCAGCGGTTTTGTTTTGGCCAAAGCAGGGCGCCTGCTTAAGATCAGGCCTTTGGCAGCTGACCTAGTCGACCTGGATAATATCAAGCCGGGCCGTTTTTCATTCGGCAGGATTAACGCGGAATGCGGCAAGGCCTCCCTTGAATATCTGGATACGGCATTGGAACTGCTTAAAAATGATCAGCTTGACTGCTTAGTTACCTGTCCGGTCTCAAAGGAGGCGGTCAATCTGGCAGGAATTAAATTTTCCGGACATACCGAATACCTGGGGGAGAGGACAGGGGGGAGTGTTCCGGCGATGATGCTGATCAACAAAAAGCTTAAGTTCATCCTGGCCACCAGGCATATCCCGCTTAAGGATGTTTGCAGCCGGCTTACTGCCGGGGCTTTGCGGGATAATATTCTGGCCGCGGTCAAAGGCCTGAACTCTTTATTCCTGATCGCTAAACCCAGGCTGGTTGTTTGCGGCCTTAATCCCCATGCTTCGGACAACGGCCTGATCGGAACAGAAGAGAAGAAGCTGATCATTCCGGCGATAAAAAAACTAAGAAAAGAAATCAGGGGCGCCCTTATCGAAGACCCGCTTCCGGCTGACACAGCGATCTCCCAGGCAGCAAAGGGAAAGTTTGATTGCGTGGTTGCCTTGTATCATGACCAGGCTCTTATCCCGTTAAAGCTGACTGATTTTGACAGCGGGGTGAACTTGACCTTAGGCCTGCCCTTTGTGCGCACTTCGCCCCTGCATGGAACCGCATTTGATATCGCTCATAAGCCCGCGCTGGCTAACCCCAATTCCCTTATCGCTGCCATAAACCTTGCCGTAAAATGCGCCTTAAACCAAAAAAAAGATTAGGCCAGAATTTTCTTAAGGATAAGAATATCCAAAGAAAGATAATCCGCTCCTGCGCTTTAAGTGGCGAGGATATTGTTTTAGAGATCGGCGCCGGCCTCGGGGACCTGACTAACCAGCTTGCCTTGGCCGCAAAAGATGTTTATGCCTTGGAGATCGACCGGAATCTTATTCCCGAATTAGAAAAAAATACAACCAGCCTTGCCAATTGCCGGGTCATCAAAGCGGACATTTTGGAGTTTGATATAAATAAATTCATCCGCGAAAATAAGATAACCCAAAAAATAAAGGTCATCGCTAATATACCTTATTATATATCCAGCCCGATCATTGAACGCCTGATCCAATATCGCGCCGGAATTTCGAAGATTTTTCTGACCGTGCAAAAAGAGTTCGGCCGCAGGGTGGCTGCCTCACCCGGAGGCAAGGAGTACGGATCTTTTAGTTGTTTTAGCCAGTATTATCTAAAGCCAAAGATACTCTTTGAAATAAAGAAGAATTCATTTTTCCCCGCCCCGAAAGTGGATTCTTGTTTCCTGTCTCTGGAGGTCAGGGAAAAACCAGCGGTCCAGGTTGAGGATGAGGAGAAGTTTTTTAAGCTGCTGCGCGCCGCATTTAATCAAAGAAGAAAAACATTAAGGAACAGCCTGGAAGGAATAGTGGAGCCGGAGAGCCTTAAGGAATTTCTTGACTCCGCGGGCATCGATGTGAACGCCCGGCCGGAGATGTTTTCCCTTAGCCAATTCGCGGATTTGAGCAATTCCGTTGCACTCATCAAAAAAAGCTAAAAAAATCTTGACAAACCCCCTGTTTTAGTATAAACTTTCTTGCTTACGTAAATACCTAGCATTACAACACTTTTAATTTAGCAGCACATATAACCAAAGAAAGAATTTTGTTCAAATTCTTGGGGTGTGGTTTTTTTTACTTTGAGGGCTCTAGCGACGGAGCAAATCCATTACTGCTGGAGTAGCTCAGTTGGCAGAGCACGTCCTTGGTAAGGACGGGGTCGCGAGTTCAATTCTCGCCTCCAGCTTTCGTAGTTAACGAACACCCGCGCAATACCTTATAAGCGCGGGGTGTTAAGGATAAATATGCGTGAAACTATAACTTTAGAATGCACGGTTTGCAAAAATCGGAATTATACGACGACTAAAAATAAAAAGTTGCATCAGGATAGGCTTGAACTTAAGAAGTTCTGCAACAGGTCCTGTCACAAGCATACCCCGCATAAAGAGATAAAATAATTTATAGGGGCGTCGGTTAATGGCAAACCAACGGTCTCCAAAACCGTGACTGCAGGTTCAAGTCCTGCCGCTCCTGTAGTTTTGGGGAAAAGAGATGAATATACTCGCGAAACCGGTAAATTTTTTAAAAGAAGTAAGGGCGGAGTTAAGCAAGGTCTCCTGGTCGACTAAGCAGGAGCTGATGGCTTCCACGGTGCTGGTGATCGTGGTTACGGCAATAATGACGGTTTTTATCGGGATAGTGGATCTAAGTTTATCAAAATTTTTAAGCCTGGTCTTTAAATAATGAAAAGCTGGTACGTTGTACATACGCAAACCGGAATAGAGGAAAAGGTAAAGGCATCCCTGGAAAAGAAGATCGCCTCCGGCGGCCTCCAGGAGGAGATCGCTAGTGTGATCATCCCTACCGAGCAGGTTTCCGAGGTGCGCGCCGGAAAGAAGAAGATCACCCAGAGAAAATTCTTCCCGGGGTATTTATTGATCGAAATGGATTTGAGCGAGAAAACCTATCTTTTTGTGAAGAATTCACCCGGGGTCACCGGTTTTATCGGATTAGGCAAGAAGCCGGTAGCGCTGCCCAAGGAAGAGGTTGAGAATATCCTTAAGCGCACCAAAGACACCGCGGTCAAGCCCTCCCCGAAGATCGTTTTTGAAAAAGGCGAACAGGTCAGGGTCAATGAAGGCCCATTCCTGAATTTTAACGGCACTATTGAAGAGGTCTATCCTGAAAAAGGAAAGGTCAAGGTAAGCGTTTCTATCTTTGGCCGCTCAACGCCGGTGGAACTGGAATACTGGCAGGTGGAAAAGGTATAACTATGGCAAAAGCGATCAAGGCGCAAATTAAATTGCACGTCCCGGCAGCGCAGGCAAACCCCGCGCCTCCGGTAGGCCCGGCATTGGGCCAGCACGGCGTAAACATCATGCAGTTCTGCAAACAGTTCAATGACCAGACCAAGGGCAGGGACGGATTGATCCTGCCGGTAGTCATCAGCGTTTTTGAGGACAGGACCTTTACCTTTATAATAAAGAGCCCGCCATCATCGATCCTGCTTAAAAGGGCGGCCAATCTTGCCAAGGCCTCCGGCACCAGCGGCAAAGAGACCATAGGCAAGGTGACTAAAAAACAGGTTGAAGAGATCGCCAAGCTTAAGCTTCCGGATCTGAATACCGATAACCTTGAGCAGGCGATAAAGATCATTGCCGGCACTGCCCGCAGCATGGGTATTGCGGTCGAAGGATAACCAAAAATGAAAACTCACAGCAAGAGATATAAGGAATCAGCCAAAGAGGTCCAGCAGGATAAGGCCTATCAATTAAAGGAAGCTATTATCGTATTAAAGAAGCTTCCCAAGCCGAAATTTGACGGTTCGGTTGACCTGCATTTTAATTTAGGCGTAGATACCAAAAAGAGCGACCAGATGATCCGCGGCACCGTCGTGCTTCCTCACGGCACCGGTAAAAAAGTGCGCATCGCGGTATTCTGCAAAGGTGAGCATGAGCGCATGGCCCGCGAAGCAAAAGCAGATTTTGTCGGGGGTATGGAATTGATCGAGAAGGTTAGCGCGGGTTTCCTCGATTTTGACTGCGCCGTGGCTACTCCGGAGATGATGAAGGACTTAAGCAAGCTGGGCAAGGTATTGGGCCCGCGCGGCCTTATGCCCAGCCCCAAGACCGGCACAGTTACCAATGACATCACCAAGGCCATCGAAGACGTAAGAAAAGGCAAGGTGGAGTTTCGCGTGGATAAACAGGGCGGAATGCATCTGGCCGTAGGCAAGATCTCTTTTACCGAAGATCAGCTTACCGATAATGCCTCTAAAGTTATTGAGGCGGTCAATGAAGCCAGGCCCGCGTCGGTAAAGGGTAAATTTTTGAAGAGTTTAAGCATAACCGCTTCCATGAACCCGGGACTAAGGCTCGTTTGTTAAGACTATGAAAAAGATAGGATTGCTGGTCAAGGAAACATCGGAAAACAGGATAAAGGATACTTTTAAATCCTCCAAAGGGTTGATCATCGTAAAATACTCCGGGGTATCCAGCCCCGATATGAGCTCTTTGCGTAAAACCCTTAGAAGCACAGGTGCCAGCCTCTTTGTGGTCAAGAATACCGTAGCCAGAAGGGCGATGAAGGAGTTAGGCCTTAATGACCTGATCCCCAGCGTCCAGAGCCCCTGCGGGATGATATTTTTCAAAGATGAGCCGGTTGACGCGTCAAAGGTTTTATGCTCCTTCCGCAAAGATCACGATAAGCTCATTCTGGAGGGCGGATACCTCATCGACAAGTTATTAACCCAAAAAGATATCGAAGCGATGAGCAAGCTTCCTTCCAGGGATGTGCTCCGGGCAATGGTAGTAATGACATTGAATTCCCCGATAAGCAAATTCGTTATCGTCTTAAATCAAACATTAAAGAAATTCGTTTACTGTTTAGATCAGGTAAAGCAAAATAAACAAAAAAATACCGGTTCAGAAAAATCCTCGCCAGCGCAAGCCAGCGAGGATAAACAAAAAAACACTGATTCAGAGAAACCAGCAAATTAAAGGAGGAAGTCATGGCAACTGCAAAATTGGATGAGATGATCAAAT
>JAQUME010000034.1 GCA_028718245.1 Candidatus Omnitrophota bacterium | reverse complement strand
CTTAATCTGAAATTCTTGTTTTTAACAATGCCCTCTTTGGCAATATCAATATAATCGGTGACGTTAAGGCCCGCGTGCTCAATGGTTTTCTTGGCGCAGGCGACAGAACATCCGTCTATCGCAACAATCCTCTTGGCTGATCTTGCCGATTCAATCATACCCGGTATGTGGGCGCCGATCCCGGCAAGGCAGAAAATAGTCCCAATGCCGTCTTTTGTCAAATCAACCGCGACCTGATTGGCGATCTGTCCGCAATTTGAGCCGCCTGAACAGGGAAATACCACAATTTCATTTGCCCGGCATAAACATTCTCTAGCCATATTTTCGCTCCTTCACTTTGCGGAGATCCACTTCTTTATCTCCTCCGGCGCAGGGATCCTGCCGGCTGCCTTTACCTGACCGTCTATGGCAATCGCGGGCGTCAACATGATCCCGTAATCCATGATTTTCTGCATATCCTCCACTTTAACCACCTCTGCTTCCGTATTCAGATCCTTTACCGCGGCCCGGGCGTTTTCGTAGAGTTTTTTGCATTTGGGGCAGCCCATACCCAAGATCTCGATCTTCATATTACCCCCTTTATTAAAAGGCGATTGTTTTACAGGCCTTATCTTTTACGATCAAAACCGCGCACGAAGCTTTGCGCGCCACTTTTTCCGCGGTAGAGCCCAGGAACGCATGCTTAATATCGCTTCTTCCCCTGCTTGAAACGACAATCAAATCCATGCATCTATCCCCGGCAAACCTTACGATCTCAACAAAGGGATGGCCTTCTTTTATCAAGGCCCCGGCGAACAACCTTTTCGGGATATAGGATTTGAACTCTTCCAGCCTTTTTTTGTTTTCAACTATAAAATCCTTATGGAATTTATCGCATACGCCTTCCAGCGGAGGGTGGATCTTGCGGATTTGCTTCATATGGAAAATGTCTTCTTCCACATGCAGGAGAAAGACCTTTCCCTTGCAGCAATCGGCTAACTTCACCGCTTCACCCAATGCTTTTTTTGAAAAGTGCGAGAAGTCTATCGGAACTAATATCTTCTTGAACAGCATATATATCCCCCCTTCTGTTAAAAGGCTTTCTTCGCAATAACCTTGATACTGGCCACAGAACCCTCAACTGCCATCCCCTCAACAGGGTAACTTGATTCCCCGATAACCTCGGCATCACGGAAACCTGCCTTTTTGATAAGACTCAAATATTCCTCTTTCATAATTGCGCCGGCAAGGCAGCCCACATACGCCTCTACCGACTCTTTGACGGCATCCGGCAGCTCTTTAGCCAGCACCAGATCCGAAACCATAAGCCTGCCGCCCGGTTTTAATACCCTGAAAGATTCCCTGAACACCCGGTCTTTTTCGGGCGAGAGATTAATAACGCAGTTAGATATGATCACGTCAATCGAGCTGTCCTCTACGGGGAGTTTTTCTATCTCGCCAAGGCGGAATTCAACATTAGAGTACCCGCCCTTTACGGCGTTTTCTTTTGCCTTATCGACCATCTCCGGCGTCATATCAACCCCGATAACCCGGCCGGTTTTGCCCACTCCCCGAGAGGCCAAAAAGGCGTCAAAGCCTGCCCCGCTTCCCAAATCAAGCACGATATCCCCCTCTCTTAATGAGGCGAGGGCGACCGGATTCCCGCATCCAAACCCCAGATTCGCGCCTTCGGGAACGGCATTCATTTCCGCGTCGCTGTATCCGACCGCTTTACCTATATCTTTCGCTTTGTTCGCGCTTCCACAGCAAGAACCCGCGGAACAGCAGGAAGCAGCCTGTTTCACTGCTCTTGCGTAACCCTCTCTGACAATCTTCTTAATCGCATCCGGCTGCCTTTTCACCCTATACCCCTTCCCTTTTCATTTTTGAGGCGTTTTCCTTGTCGATTTGCCTCTTAACCACTTCCCTGACGAAGCCCAGCGCCCCATCCTTGTCGTGGTCAAGGACAATCTGTTCTATTTTAAGCAAATCATCCCCGTTAAGACTGATAAGTTTCTTTATCTCCATATTTTATACCTTAACCAAAGGCACGCCTTTACACGAATTGAATTCAATCTGCAAGGTTGCATGGGTAATGGCAAAATGTTTTTTAAGCGTTTCTTCGATTTGTTTCACCAAAAGGCAGGTTTCGCTGACCGGCATATCGCGGACCACATTAATATGTGCCTCAAAATGGAGATCTCTTTCGGTCACCGCCCACAAGTGAGCGTGATGGATATCTTTAATACCGTCAATTGCCTGCAACCGCTCCTGGATTTCTCTTAAGTTTATTCCTTTGGGAACATGCTGCATAAGAATATGCGTGGTTTCTGCGATAATTTTATATCCTTCTTTCAAGACATAGATGCCGATAAGAATTGTTAAAGCCGGATCGATCCAATATGCCTTAGATAATAAAATCGCACAGGCCCCGATAATCACCGCGATAGAAGAAAGAAAATCAGAAAAAAGATGCACATATGCGGCCCGCACATTCAAATCCTCATGAGCATGGGGTTTGAGCAAAAATACGGATATAATGTTCGCAATCAAACCAACCACCGCAACGGATAACATAAGTACGCTGTTAATCGGTTGCGGATTAGTAAATCTAGCAACAGCCTCTTTAAATAGAAATATCGATACTACTACCAACACACAAGCGTTAAAGAGAGCCGCCAGAATTTCCGCGCGTTTATAACCAAATGTTTGACTTTCTGTGTTTTTCCGCTTAGCAAGCCGCACTGCAAATAGGCTGATAACCAACGCTGCCGTATCGCTTAAATTATGCAGAGCGTCAGAAATCAAGGAAAGGCTCCCCGAAAAAATCCCCCCGATAATCTGAGCTATCGTTGTAGCAAAATTAAGCCCTGCGGATACGATTAACCGGCTTTCTTTATTATCTTCTCTGCGTGCACTCATATTTTCTTGCCTTACCGAACTATCGCCCCAAAGATCATGCCGCTTATAGTCGCCATAACCACAACCAGCGCGACATACACAACCGTTTTTTTAGTACCGATAACTCCCCGCATGACCAGCATGCTCGGCAGGCTCAAGGCAGGGCCGGCCAAAAGAAGTGACAAGGCAGGGCCTTTACCCATGCCCGAACCAATCAGCCCCTGCAATATAGGCACCTCGGTAAGCGTGGCAAAATACATGAATGCCGCCACGATAGACGAGAAGAAATTCGCCCAAAAGGAATTGCCGCCTACAAGCATCGCGACAAATCTTGAAGGAATAATACCCTCATGCCCGACCCTGCCGAGCAGGAATCCCGAAACAAGCACTCCTCCCAAAAGAAGCGGCAGGATCTGCAACGCGAAACCCCAGGTTGCCGCTGTCCAATCCTTCAATTCGTTCTTTTTAAACCACTTAAAAATAGTAAATGCCAAAACTGCCAGGAAAAATCCGGTGATCCACCACTTATAAGCATAGATAATACTCCAGGCTCCGGTATCGCCCTCTAAAGGCTTGCCCCAATTGGCAAAAACAAGCACCGCGACCATGGAAAAAAAATAAATAACGTCTTTCCACAGCGGCCGCATGGCCTTAACCTCGCCGAATTGAAAATTTCCGCCGGCATGACGGGCATGCTCCTCTTTAAGAAAGATCAAATGCATCAATAACCCGATAACAACGCTGAATATGACCGCGCCCACTGCCCTTGCCAGGCCCAGCTGCCAGCCAAGGATACGCGCGGTAAGAATGATGGCCAGAATATTTATGGCAGGCCCCGAATAAAGAAATGCCATTGCCGGCCCAAGCCCGGCGCCGCGCTTGTAAATCCCGGAAAATAGCGGCAGGACCGTGCAGGAGCAAACCGCCAAAATTGTACCGGATATTGAAGCAACGCCGTAGGAAAGGAATTTATTCGCCTTAGCGCCGAAATATTTCATAACCGAGGCCTGGCTGACAAATACCGATATGGCTCCGGCGATAAAAAATGCCGGGACCAGGCACAATAATACATGCTCCCTGGCGTACCATTTAACCAGCGCCAATGCCTCAAATATCGCGTTGGAAAACCGCAGGTTTTCTATGGGCAGATAAAAACATGCCAAAAAGGCCGCTATAACATAAAGGATCTTTTTCCAGTCTTTCATTTTTTGACCCTTCCCGTGATCTTGCAGCAGCCGCCCTCTATGCGGATAGCCTTGATATTTACCAGGCCGTCGGCGATCTTCTGCTGGGCAGAAGTTAATATCCGCGAAAATGTCGGCCGGGAGATATTCATCAGCTTTGCCGCGTCAACCTGCTTCAATTTCTCAAGACAGGCAAGGCGCATTGCCTCAAATTCATCCATGGACAAATACACCCCTCCTGCCTTATTCAACGGCTTGCACAGTGGCTTAAAGCACCTCTCTCCGGGGGCGCATTTTATCAATCTTGTTTTCTTGGGCCGCAAGGCAACCTCCTAGTTATGAACATATGTTCATAATACAACGCCCCGGATATCTTGTCAAGAAAAATAAAAAGGAGCCGCTCCAAAAGAGCAGCTCCTTTTCAAAAACAATTCTTTATCTTGAAAGCCCCGGGCCTATTTATCCCTGCCGGAGGCCTTGCTCAACTTTTCAAGCAACTGCTTCAGGTCAGGATCGGATCCTTTGCTTAATTTTTGCACCTTATGCACATCCTGCCAGCTCCTGTCGTAGTCCTTTTTGTGATAGTAGGCGACCGCTCTGTTGTAATAAGCTCCGGCATAACCCGGATTCCTCTTTATTTCCTCGCTGAAGAGGGCGATCAAACCATCCAATTCCTTCTGGTCAATAGTAATAAGACCATTTTCCGTCGCCGGTGAGGCGCTCTTACTATCTTTCGAGACGGTGGCGCATCCTATCAGTCCCAGGCAGCAAAATAAGGCAATAATGCTCTTCATAGCCCCCCTCCTTTTATTTTAATTTCTCAGCGATCTCATAAAGCACCCCGCCGGCTATTTTCGGCTTGGGAAGCATAAATTTTCTCGCAGAAACCGTTATTTCAACCTTATTGACGGTTTTCTTCTTTATCCGTATGATCACCTTGGCCCCATCCACCACGCCGGTGATGATCCCGGCCAGGTTATCTTCGGTAACCTTGCCTTTTCGTTTTAACACCGCCAAACTTACGTCGTATGCTTTTTCAAATGATGAGGCGAACTCCTGCCGCGCGTAGTCCTTGCCCGCAAATGTCACAGCTATCCCGACAGGCAAGACCGCCACTCCTGCTGCCATGGCCACCCCGTAAACTTGCGCCCCCTCAATTCCGGCGGCTTTCATAGGTTCCATTATTATCAGCGCTGCCAATTGCTGGACACTGGTTATGTTTTTATAAGTCTTATGTATGTTCACATCATATACATAAACAACCGGTTCCTTACCCGAACTATAATCCTTGGAAACGATCTTCCCGATGCCCAACTTAAGGAGATCGATCTGCATGGGCATTTGCTTGGAGGGCTTGGCCTTCTTTTTTTCCTCCTGCTTCATTACCTTCAATTCGTTGACATTCAATTTACCTTCGGAGTTCTTTATGATCCCCATTTCCTTCAACTCTATCTCCGCGCTTGACAGGTGCAATTTTTTCTTTAACAAAGCGCCCAGGTCATAGGTAACATTTATTTTTGATATATGCACAAGGGTCCCCCTGGGGAACCCTTTAGGATTATACATTTTGAATCCGGATATGCGCACCTTCTGGTTAAAGACACCGAGGGAAAACCCGTCAATATGAACAGGGGCTCCGGTGACTTGCGTTGCTACTACGGTTATTACGGATTTGATCATGAAATCTCTGAGGATGGCTGCGGCGAGGATGGATACGACAACCATAGCTGACACAATGAGGGTCTTCTTTTTCATAGTTATCCTCCTTTTGGGGTATTTTACCCCGAATAAAAGCGCTGCGCAACATATTTTGTTGCCATGCCGGGTTAAGGGTGTTATATTATAAAAAGGCGATTCCGCCAAACAGAAGGAGAAAAATAATGAAGAAGAGCATATTTGCGTTGATCCTATTCTTTGGTATTTATTCCGGCGCGGCACTTGCGGCCAAACTCAACAGGATCGAGCTTGTTGACGGAAGCGTCATTATCGGCGAGATCTCAGGGGTCAATAACGGCACATATACCGTCAATTCTCAAGGGATGGGCCTGCTGCAGATAGAGGAATCGCGGATCAAACAGATCGGCTCCGCTGATACCGGAAACAGCCTGTCCTCCGCGCAGCCTCAATCCAATGAATTAATTTCAAATAAGGCGGAGGCAATGAGAAATAAAATGATGGGGGATCAGCAAACCGTGGGAATGCTTATGTCTCTGCAGGATGACCCGCAGCTTCAGGAGATACTTCAGGACCCCGAGATAATGAACGCGATAAAATCCGGCAACTCTGCCAGCTTAGCTAACAACGAGAAATTTATGCGCCTTAAGAATAACCCGAAAATTCAGGCGATAAAAGAAAGAATAGAGTAATACTCTCCCCGGCCCCGCAAATACCTTCCTACCAGGAATACCAGGTAGTAATGCTAAGCACTTTACGACACTCGGGGCAAACGTATACGGAAATTGGCTGTATCAGCGGCCCGGCAAGGGTCTCCTTTTTCCTGAAGATCTCGGTCAGCTCTTTATTGCAATGCGGGCATACGGCATTGATCTCGTCTTTCGTGGTAATCTTCATATCAATCCTCCTTTTATCCAGATTATATCACGAAAAATCCTCTGCAACATAAATTGTTATACGGATCTATTTTTCTTTTAAGAGCAGGGATATGTTTTTTAAAAGTTCATCCATATCAAAAGGCTTTCTCATATAAAGGCTGGCCCCGATAACCTTGCCGATAACCTCATCGACCTGCGTGCCTTTGGCGGTAAGCATGATAACCGGCAGGCCCGCGTATTTTTCCTCTTTTCTTAATTGTTTGCAGATCTCCTCCCCGGGAAGGCCGGGTAATTTCAGGTCAAGTATGATAAGATCCGGCTGCTCTGTCGTTGCCTTATAGAAACCCTCGTATCCTTCATGAGAGGTTATTACCTCAAAATCATCCATTTGCAGGCGCAGGCAGAGGGTGCGGTTAATATCTTTGTCGTCTTCAATGATCAAGATCTTTTTCTTCATGGCTGTTCTCCATTGCCGCCTGGACGGTAAAATAGAAAGAGCTTCCTTTGCCGGGCTCCGAATCCAGGCCTATCCTGCCGCCCTGGGCCTCCACTAAACCTTTAGTGATCGCCAGGCCCAGGCCCCAGCCTTTTTGCTCTTTTGCTTTGGCATCGCTTGACCTGTAAAATTTGCTGAATAGCTTTTCTTTGTCGGCGGCTGAAATACCTATCCCCGTGTCCGAAACAGTAACCCTTATTTCCGGTCCGTATTCTTCGGCCTTTACGGTTACCCTGCCGCCTTCGGGAGTAAATTTTACCGCGTTAACAATAAGGTTTTCGATTATCCTGACCGTATGCTCGGGGTCAACTGAGGCCGGACTCACCTTTAGATCGGAAGAAAATGACATATTGATTTTCTTGGCCTCTGCCAGCGGCTGCAAAGATTTGATTGATTTCCGGACTAAGGCGGTAATATCCACAACCTCAAAATTAATGGGGATAAGGTTTTCTTCGATCTTGGAGATATCCAAAAGGTCGCTGACTATCCTTGACTGGCGGTCAACATTAGAGAGAATTATGTTCAGCAGTTCCTTCTCATTGTCATCTACCGGGCGCCTGGCTACCCCTCCTTTTAACAGGATGCTGGCAGCATTCCTGATAGAGGTAAGCGGGGTGCGTAATTCATGCGAAACGATGGAAACAAAATCCGACTTCATTTTGTCAACTGTCAATAACTCCGTATGCGCCTTCTCCACCAGGTCGAGAAAATCTTCCCTGCGCCTTAAAGTAATAAAAAATACCACGGCAAGGCAGCAGACAAAAAAAGTGATCAGTATGCTCATAAGGCGGTAATGCAGGATGGGCTCAGCCTGGATATTCTTTATTACCAGTGTAACCCCGGCAATACCTCCGGATCTATTTTTCACCGGGTAGCTGACATAGTACTTACGCTCATTGTACCGGCTTCCCGGTTCAAAATAGTAACCGTTTTCTCCGCGCAGGGCGTCTTTAAAATAAGGGCTGGCGGCATGAGGCCTGTTTGCTTCCTGCCCTGTACCGGAGGAAGCAATGACCGTTCCTTCTTTATCCAAAAGCGCCCAGCTTAACAGATGATACTTATCTTTAATTTGACTGAGAATACTCTTTGCGTTCTCTAGATCCTCCTGCTGCTTATCCGAAACCGCCCTTCTTATCGCCGATGACCCGCTGAGGGAAACAGTGGCTTTGCTCAATAAGATAATTTCCCTTAATAACCTGTTTTGGGAATATTCCATCCGGGCCTTGGCGGTCTTTATTATTCCGATCCCGGCGTAGTAATCCAGATGATTGGTAAGCATCCATCCGGAACCTAGAAGGGCTATGACTGTAAGCGCGATAAGCCATTTTGTGGGGAAAAACCGGATAAAATATGCCGGGGGAGAATATTTGACTCCGGAGGGAGCAGTTGAATATGACCAGACTATTATTACCATGCCTAAAGCAATAGCCCCGCGCACCAGCTGGACAGGCACGCCAAACACGCGGTAGAATGATCCGGTGTTGATGATGTTGGCGGGAAAAAACGGCGCCTTAGGCACAACCAGACCGGCCAGGACAGCATACAGGAACATCGCTGCGCTCAGGAATATCAGCGGACGGTTATCTTCGAGCTCGGTTTTGTAGAATTCATAGATCATCAGGCCGGCAAAATAAATTCCGGCGAATCCCAGAAAATAACGGATCGTGATATTCCAGCCGGTTATCCCTGATTTATAGGCAAGAGGGAGTAATAGCAGGATAGGGACATACGCCCATATTTTTATGAACTTTCCCTTTAACCGGTAGAGCCCGATCCTGGCGAATTCAAGAAGGAAAATAAATGAGGCGGCTAAAACAAATAAATTAAGTATCGAGAGGGGCTTAGCCTCCCCATAGATGAACTGCAGCATCTCCAGCCATTCGCTTAAGCCATGGGTTATCCCGAATAAACCCAGCAGCCTCCAGGGGATCTTGTGCAGCCGGTCCTTATCAATGCTGAAACAGATAACGCCCAGAAGAAAGAAAAAAAAGCCATAAATAAAATAAATGTAATCGAACTGGCCTTCGAAGAATTCTTTCATTTGCCTTTAATTATATCAAAATCAAAGGAAAGTGAATAGGCTGATTCCCCTTTTCCCTGACTTTTTTCTCCCCGCCCGGCCGAAACCGGGAGAAAACAAAAATTCCGGGGGATACTTAATTCGTGGAAAAAAGTCAGAAAAAAGCGGAATCCGGGAATTGCCGTCAATAATAAAAATGTTATAATACGCTCATTAAAATGAAAGGAGGAAGATATGAAAAGAGTAATGAAAACCCTGGTTATCCTGGCATGCGTATGCGCGCTCCCGCTCTCATACGCGTTTGCCGATGATAGCCAAAAAGGAAAATGTGGTATGGGCATGATGGGCATGGAGATGCCCGGCATGCGCCATAAAATGAAGGCAATGGATAAAATGAGCTTTGAGGACAGGTTCTACAACAAGGCGATTTTTATTCTCATGCGGTCCGAAGAGATCAAGCTTACCGCCGAGCAGAAAGATAAGATCTCTTCACTGAAACACAAGATCATGCGCAGCATGACGTTAAAGGAGGCTGAGGTTGAGGTCCTCGCCATGGATATAATGGAGGCGCTTAAGGCCGACAAAGTGGATATGTCCGCGGTGAACAAGCTCATAGACCAGAAGTATGATCTGAAAAGACAACAGGCAAAAGAGATAGCCGGAGCCTGTAATGACCTGCGCGCCGTTCTCACCAAAGACCAGCAGGATAAGGTCAAGGATATGTGGTATAAGCGCATGATGAAAAAAATGAAGATGGGAGAAGATATGGAGTGTAAATGCCCCATGATGAAGAAGATGATGGGGAGTTGATAAATTTAAACGCCCTGCTATTCACTTAGCAGGGCGTTTAAATTTTGGCTCAATCTACCAGAGTTATCCGTCTCTTTTCCTTTGGCGATCCCAGTATTCATCCTCCCAGCGTTTTTTCTCTTCTTCGTGAAGCTTCCTCTCCGGGCGCATTATTCTTTCACTTGCATCATGTCTTGCTTCTTCCTGCTTCTTTTTTTCTGCTTCCTTCGCTTTTCCCGTTTTTAATATGTAAAATATTATCAACGGAATGGCGCATATTGTTACTATCAATAAAATAATGCTCATTCTTCCTCCGACTATTTAATTATAGCACGCCATGCACCAATACATAATTTGCAATCATTCCCTATAATTCTATTTTAATTCAAAACAAAAGCCCCCGCAAGTAGTTTATTTGCAAGGGCTGCATGGAAATTGGCTGATATTTCTTGCTAAAAAGTTACGACCTTGTCGCTTTCTTTGATGATCTCATACATATCCTTCATTGTGTTAATAGGGCACATCTCGGTGCCTTCCTGATTGCGAGATTTAATGCATGTTCCGCAAGCCAGTATCTTGCCTCCGGACTGAAGCAATTTATCCGCCTGTTCAACAGTATTGAATTTTTCCGTGCTTATTTTCTGATACTCAACACCCTTACCGGTCAAGAACACTTTGACCTCATCCTTCTGCCCGAGACAAAAGTTTGCATAACGCAGGGCATTCCAAGCAGTTTCTGCATCATTACTTGAGATAATAACTCCTATTTTCATTATAATCCTCTTAATGGCAGCCGTGCTGAGCGCAGGCATTCTGGACCGTTATTTCCTCAAGCCCGCCCCTGGTAAACTGACTGGCAATATCTGCAACCGTTCCGGGAACAGCCCGATAAGCCTTAATCCCGCCCTCATTGAGCTTTTGAACCGCCCGGGCACCCATTCCACCGGTAACCACAGCATCGATCTGCTTACCGATTAACGCGTTCATCGGCTGGCACATGCCATGCGCATGATGTTGATTCGCGTTGTTAATGATCTCTACGGAATCTTTTTCCGTATCAACGATGGTAAAATACGGTGCGCTGCCGAAATGCCCGTAAACCTTTGCGTCCTTGCCTTTATTTGTTTCGGTTGGAATACACAGTTTCATTTTATTGCTCCTTCCTGCTTTATTAAATTATCCATTTAACCTATCCTCTTGACCTTTCCGCCCTCAATCTTTAACGCTTTGGCGTTTAAAAGGACATCCGCTATCTTCCTATGCGCTTTCTCTATAATATTGCCGAAGGTCTGCCGGGAGATATCCATTTTCTTAGCTGCCTCTTCCTGGTATAAACCTTTCAAATCCGCAAGCCTGACCGCCTCCAGTTCATCCAGCGTAAGATTAACTTCTTCCAGCATAT
>JAQUME010000033.1 GCA_028718245.1 Candidatus Omnitrophota bacterium | reverse complement strand
TTTTTGAAATCAAGGATCGCCTCCTTTAATTCCTCTATCCTGAAATCCGGCCAGTATTTTTTTGAAAAATAAAACTCCGCGTAAGAAAGCTGCCAGAGCAGGAAATTGCTGATCCGCATCTCTCCACTCGTGCGGATCAACAGGTCCGGGTCTGGAAGCCCGGCGGTATAAAGGTAGCGGGAGAAACAATCGCAATCAAGCTTCTCTAGCAAAGCATGATCCTTGAGAACGGATGCGGCGAATTTCCTGGCTGCCTCCACGATCTCTTGACGCCCTCCGTAATTTAAAGCCAGGACCACGGTCAAACCGGTATTTTCTTTGGTCAACTCTTCGGAGCTGGCGATCTTCTTCTGTAAATATCCGGGAATAGGGTCTTTGGCGCCGATGACCCGAAAACGCATATTATTACGCTTAAGCTCCTTTATCTCCTTGTCTAAAAAATTATCCAGGTAGCGCATAAGCGCCTCTACTTCCTTTTTGGGCCTGCTCCAATTCTCCGTGGAAAAAGCAAAAAAAGTAACTGCCTCTAAACCCAGGTCCCCTGCGCCCCGGATTATCTCCTTTACGCGCTGGATGCCCTGGCGGTGGCCGGCAGTGCGGCCCAATCCCCTCTCCTTAGCCCAGCGGCCGTTGCCGTCCATGATAAAAGCGATATGTTTGGGGTTATTGTTTTTAGCCGGCATTCTACTGATGCACCCGGTAATCTATTTCGCTGAAGATGTTGTCCTTATATTCTATATCGGCAAGCCACCCTTCATCGATGCTGTTGGATTTTATCTCTTCATAGAGCCGGGTAAAACGCAAGAGGTGCTCTTTGGTCCGCCTTATCGCGTAACTTGTGTGCGTGCCTGTTCCGAGGATAAAACCCCAATCCGAACTCTGCGCCAGGAGCAGCTCGCGCAAGGCCTGGTTTAAAGCTCTTTTGCGTAAGCCATCGGCGCGGGGGAATATTTTTACCAATTCGGTCATCCTTTGGCTTGCCATGTGCAGGTGGCGGTAGATCCAGTCATTGGAGCCCTGCAGCCACATCTCGCTGTAACCTTTATAACCCCAGCTGGATAATGAAGGGGTGATCACCTGGTTACGCGGGTTCTCCAGCAGATACTCTGATGGGGTAATTAAACGGATCTCATCCTGGTCGCAGGCTATTTTGCGGAAAAGAAAATCCAGCCACATCGGCCCCTCATACCACCAGTGGCCGAAAAGCTCGGCGTCATAAGGAGAAACAATGATCGGCGGCTTACCCATAAGATCGTTGAGATAGCTTGCCTGCTTCTGGCGGTTAAACATAAAGTTGCCGGCGTGACTGGCGGCCCTATCGCGCGCCCACTGCTCCACATACGGTTCTTTATTGTTTCCCGGGCCGGTGATCCGGTAATATTTTATCCCGGTATTAATACGCACCCCGTCCGGATGAATATAGGGCTTGATGTAATCATATTCCAGATCAAAACCGATATCGCGGTAGAATTCCCGGTAGTTATAATCCCCGGGATATCCTTCGATCGAAGACCAGACCTGCTTGCTTGATTCCAGGTCCCTGCCAAAGCAGGCTACTCCGGTGCCTTTGCAGTAAACCGGGGCAAATATCCCGTATTTAGGCCTGGGTGAGCCGTGCAGGACCCCGTGTGAATCCGTAAAAAAGTAACGGATCCCCGCCTCCTTAAGTATTTCATCATGGCCCGGGTGAAACCCGCACTCCGGCAGCCATATACCGCCGGGTTTACGGCCAAAAACACTTTCATAATGGCTTACCGCCACCTTTACCTGCGCCCGCACCGAGGCCCGGCAGACATCCATAAGCGGAAAAAACCCGTGGGTCGCGCCACACGTAATGATCTCAAGCTTGCCCAGGTCCTGGAACTTTTTAAAAGCAAAGACCAGGTTACGGTCATATTTCAGGAAAGTATCCCGGGCGTGGGAAAATTTATTGAAATACATCCGCGCCAGGTCCTTGAACCCCGGCTGCCAGGCAGTCCTCTCCATCTCTTTAGCGGCAAGCTCAATGGACCTATTGATGTGTTTGAGGTAGCGCTCTTGGAGCAGCGGGTCCCCGAGCATGGAGATAAGGGTGGGGCTTAAGGTCATGGTCAGGCGGAAGTCAATCCCGTCATTTACCAGACCTTCGAAAACCGAAATAAGCGGCACATATGTTTCGGTGATCGCTTCATAAAGCCAATCCTCCTCCAGGAAATCCTCAAATTCAGGATGCCGGACAAAAGGAAGATGGCCGTGCAAAACTAAGCAGAGATAACCTTTAAACATCGGTTTATTTGGTTTCCCGGTTAACGATAGGGGTGATCGTGCGCTCTTCAAGCTTGTCGCCGGAGACGGCCTTTACCGGTATATGCTGTTTTCCGTCGGGCAGCCAGAAACGCAGGGTAAATGTCCCGTCCGGCCGTAAATTCACCGGTTTCCCCTGCACGGTTACCGCGGCGCTCGGTTCTGTCGCCCCGTAAACGATCAATTCACAATCCACTTTCATCCAGAAGCTTCTCTCCTTGACCGCTCTTCTCACCGGGCTTGAAGATATGCCCGAAGAAAAAAGCCCCTGTTTTATACGCTCCTGCCAGGCCTTTCCAACGGGAGAGCTCCTGCCTAAGCCAAATCCCATGCCATACAGGCGGGCAAACAGATCATCGGGTATCATCCACTCTTCATCGGTGATCCAGGATGGCCCTTCCAGGGGTGTTTGCACTACATTGGAGCGCACAATGGTGATAAACCTGCCGTCGGGAAGCATAAACCCCAGGTCTACGCAAAAGGAACATCCTGGCTTGCCGGTATCAATGTACCAGCTGTTGGCAAAATCATTGATCTGGATATCAAAAAAACTATTTGCATTGGAGCCGTTAAAGATAATGTTGGTGACATCATAAACCCTTAAAACCTTCCTGGCGCGGTGGAAATCATCGCCCAGCCTGGACTTCAAACTCTCAAGGGTAAGGTTCCTTAATTCCCAATACGTATGCACCCAGCGCGGATCGCGCACCTGCAGGACGATCTTGTCCTGGTCATACTGATAAGGCAGCTCCTCCTGGATGAAACGCGCAGACCTTGCCGGTTCCGGATGGGAAAACTTGGCATCCGCCACAACCGTCTCCTGGAAACCGGGCATCTCTTTATCCGGCCTGGTACCGGGGATTTTAGCGCTTTGCGGTTTTTTCTTACGCTTAAAGGTAAACCCGGCAGGAATGAGTTTTTTTATCTTCTCTTTCACTTTCTGAAAAATTTTCATTGGCCCCTCCCTCCAATAAAAAAGGGGAATTTATCCCCTTTTCACAGAACCGTGGCTTCGAGTTCTTTTACCTCCCTTTATATCATTTTCTGGCGGCCTCTTTAGGCTTGCTTGCTTTCTGCAACTGATCCTTGAGCCCCTGATTTATCATTTGCTCCTCTATCAAAGCCCTTTTAGCTGCCTCAAGTTCCAACTTTGCCTCTTCGGCCTCTTTTTCCTTTGCCTTGGCCTTTTCCTCTAAAGCCGAACTCTCCTGGGAGAACTTGCTTACCTTTTCCTCCAGGGCAATACGCGAAGCCATTTCTTTATCGCTCCTGGCTTTCTGGCGCAAAGCGCTGTTGCAGGAACCAAGGGTGCCGAAAAAGAAGAGCAGGGTTAATATCGCTAAAATTATTACTAAGCGGTTCCTCAATCCTTCGTCCATTTCAGATCTTATTTAAGGTTTTCTTCCGGTTCCTTCATCATCGCTGGAGAACCCGTTGCCTCGCCTTTAACCTTGGTAACATTGGGCAGGATGACTATCTCTACCCTGCGGTTCTGCTTGCGGCCGTCCCGGGAATCATTGGAAGCCACCGGCCGGTATTCACCGTAGCCGATCGCTGAAAGCCGTTCAGGGGATATTCCCTCGTCCTTTTCCAGGTAATGCAGAACGCTTAAAGCCCGGGCAGTAGAAAGTTCCCAGTTGGATTTCCAGCCGGAACGCTTGATCGGGACATTATCCGTGTGGCCTTCTATGCCGATGTTGAACTGGGCCATATTCTCTTTTAATACCGCCGAAACCTTGTTCAATAAAGGATACGCTTCCGGCCTGATCTTGGCTTTTCCGGAATCAAATAAAAGATCCCCTACTACGGTAATGACCAGTCCCTTCTCCATCATCTGCAGCTTGACCTGCTTGTCGCTTATCTCCTGCGAAAGCTTCTGCTCAAGCATGCTTTTTGAGCGGCTCAATTCATCAAGCTGGCTGCTCAACTCTTCTATCTTCTGGGCGTCGGAGCGCCTGCCTTTTTGGAAAATAAAGGTGCAGCCGGTTAAACTTAAAGTCAGGAATAAGACCAGCGCGGTTCTAAGAAAGTTGTTCTTCATTTCACCTCTCCTTTTATTTAATTTGAAGTTTAATATAACATAGCCCTAAATCTTAGTCAATGACTTTTTGTCATATCAAGCTGAATTTTTGCCCACTAAAAGTAACCGGTTACCCTAACGCATAAGAATGGTATCTTTTCTGGCCGAACCGACCGAGACCATGGTTATCTTTGCCTTAAGCAGGGCCTGTAATTCCAAAAGATACGCCCGGGCATTGGGATGCAGCTCTTTAAAAGATCCGGGCTTATCATATTGTTCCGGCCAGCCGGGCATCTCTTTATAAACCGGCCTGGCATTGGTCAGTACTTCAAAATCGTAAGGGAACTCTTTAAAGCTCTTACCTTTATATTTATAGGCAGTGCAGATCTTTAACTTTTGCAGGCCGTCAAGCACATCCATCTTCATGATCGCCAGCTCCCCGATACCGTTAAGTATCACCGACTCCCTGGACATCACCGCGTCAAACCATCCGCATCTGCGCGGCCTGCCGGTTGTGGCGCCGAATTCATTGCCCTTATCGCGCATGAACTTTCCGAACCCCGAAGCAAACTCGGTGGGGAACGGACCTTCCCCCACCCGGGTGGTGTAGGCCTTGCATACACCGATAACCTTATCGATCCTGACCGGGGATACGCCTGTGCCGGTGCAGGCGCCCCCTGAAGTTGCCGACGAGGATGTGACAAAAGGATAGGTGCCGAAATCAATATCCAGGAATGTCCCCTGCGCGCCTTCAAACAGGATGTCCTTTTTTCTGTCGGTGGCATTATTCAATAACAAAGCGGTGTTACAGATATAGCCCCCCAATAATTTGCCGTATTCAAGATACTGACGGTATATTTTATTGAAGCTGAAACCCGGATGCCGGTAAACCTTCCTGAATATTTCATTCTTTTCTTTGAGGTTATCTTCAAGTTTTTCCTTGAGGACGCGGGGGTTTAACAGGTCGATCATCCGGATGCCGCAGCGGTTGATCTTATCCGCGTAGCATGGGCCTATTCCTCTTCCGGTTGTGCCGATCTTGTTCTTTCTTTTGCCTTCCCGCAGCTGGTCCAGGTTCTTATGATATGGCATGATCAGGTGGGCAAGAGATGAAACCTTGAAACGCCTGCTGAAATCGATCCCGCTTTTACGCAGCCGGCTTAATTCAGCCAAAAGCACCTCCGGGTCGATGACCACCCCGTTGCCGATGCAGCAGACCTTGCCGGGATGCAATATCCCCGACGGGATAAGATGGAAAATATACTCCTTCTTTCCCACCACTACCGTGTGGCCCGCGTTGTTGCCGCCCTGGTAGCGCACGACGAAATCAACCTTCTGGGAGAGGATATCGATTATTTTCCCCTTGCCCTCATCCCCCCACTGTGTGCCCACTAAAACTATATTCATTTTTTCCTTTTCCTGGCCTTACCTACATTCTACCTGCTAACTACTACCTACTTTCTATTGAGGAAACTACGGCGTCATGGTAAAGATCTTATGCGCGATATCCGGGTATTTGGCGATAAAGTTGAGCTCATCATCGACCAGGGGCTTCTGGTTATGCACATTGGCATACCTGACCAGCTCCAATATGCGGGTTGCCTCGGCGTCATCCTTGAAAGCAACCTCCAGTTTTTCATAGACATTACGGAAACCTTTGATCCCGGAGTATTCTCCGGCGGTGATCTTCCTGCCGGTTTCGATTATCTCCGGCTCCCCGCGGCCCAGCTCCTCGTAATCATAAAGCTCGTAGTTGCGCCTGTCCTTCAACGCCCCGTCGGCATGGATCCCGGATTCATGGGCAAAGGCATTGGCGCCCACCCCCGGCTGGTTGATCGGTATAGGCACTCCAAATGCGTAGGAGGCGTATTTACAGATCTTCCAGGCGGTCTTTAAATTCACTTTCTCATCCAGATGATAATCCTGCATGCCGCCTCCGTGTTTGATCGCCAGGATCACCGACACCAGGTCTGCGTTGCCGGCGCGCTCACCCATGCCGTTGACACAGGTATTGATAAACGCATCTACACCCGCATCAAGGGCCGCTTTTGCCCCGGCAATGGAATTAGCCACGACCAGGCCCAGGTCATTATGGCAATGCACCTCAATGGGCAGCATCACTCCTTCGGCCAGCAACTTTATCCTTTCGTAAATGCTGAAAGGCGTATCGCATCCGAGAGTATCGCAGTAGCGGATCCTGTTTGCGCCTGCTTCTTTGGCCTTAAGGCTGAACTCCAGCAGATAATCCATGTTGGTGCGCGAGGCATCCTCGGCATTGACCCCTATTGATTCAGCGCCCAGCTTGACCGCCTCCCTGACCGCCTCCTCCATCTCTTTTATCACCGACTGATGGTCCAGTTTGCCCTTGAACTTATGGACGATCATCTGGTCGCTGGTTGAAATGGAAAGATTGAGGTATCTCAAACGCGGCACGAGTTTAAAGGCGGCTTTTACATCCTCTTTTGTCGCGCGCAGCCAGCCGCTCAATTTTATCCGGGAAAAACCTCCCAGTTGGGCCAGCTCAAGGTTCGCGTTAAGATAATTGGTCTCATGGCGGGTAAGCGGGAAACCGAACTCCGACTGAAAGACCCCCATCTGGTCAAGGTACCAGTTGATCATGGTCTTCTGCAGTTTGGAAAGGCAGATCCGCGATGTTTGCACCCCGTCGCGGTTGGTTACGTCAAGCAAATAGATCTTTGGTTTATGCGCCATGTGCACTCCTTATTTCTTTATCAGTTTCTTAAACTCCTCCTTACCCGGGACTCCCCGGGAGGAAAAGATCTCGCGGTTCTCCAATAAGTAGGTCGGCCCGAACATGATCTTCAATTCCTTATTTAAAGCGGTATTTTCCTTTAATAGCTTTACGCCCTCCTGCCCCCTGGCGCAGGCCCTTACTTTGGCGGTGTTGGCGGGCCCCAAGCACGCATCCCACCAGGAGCTTTTGATATCCTTTGTCCGACAGATAAGATAATCCCAGAATTTCTGCGGATAATATTTCCGGATGCAAACTGAGCGCAAATATTCCTCTGCCTCTACGCTGCCGCTTTTGGCGTCAAAGCCGCCCTCTTTTTCAACTGCCAGAAAATGCAGCTCCGGCTTGAACTCTTTCATCGCCTCTAAAAGCCGGGAGGTATCTTTGTCAAAAAGGCTTAAAAAAAGGTCAAAGCTCCCTTTCCTCGGCTTGCGGTCAAGAAAATAGGCTATTCCGCTTAGCTGCGGCTTAAGCATGTAAAAGTTAGCCTTCAATTCCAGGCCATCCTTCATCTTGTCAAAATTCTTTTCTTTTTCTACTTCCCTTCCGAGAAGATACACCGGCAAGGCCTGGATCTTAAGTTCATTGACCAGCTTCTGAGCAGCCGGGTCCGGCAGATAAAGGTGCTCTGCGGCTATCCCGGGAAATTCTTTTTTCAGGAGGCCCAAAGCCGGCTCTGCCTGGCAGACAGAGCAATCTTTGGCATTAATAACCAACAAGCTGACCTTGTTCGGCTTGGCAAAATTACACTTGGCTCGCAATTCCCCCGGATTCTGGCAGGTTGCCACCATTCCTTCTTTCTTACAATTAACATCAGAGTAACAGGCCGGTAGAATGGCTTTTATGGCGGGGTCATCGTTGATCTTATCCGATAAACGCTCATCCTCGATCTTGCAATTTAAAAGCTTGCCATCTTTAACCTCCAGGGTCAACTTACCCAGCCTGCGGCCCTGCCAGGAGGGGCGCACGATGAAGGTGGAATCAACTTTGGCCTGTGTTTCTCCCCGCGCTGGATTATGCCCGGCAAAAAGTATATCAATGCCTTTGACCTGGGAAATTAATTTCAGGTTCTCCTGTTCGCCCAGGGTGCTTAAAACAACTACCACTTCCACTCCCTGCTTTCTAAGCTTGGCAACAAGCTCACCTATTGCCGGCGGGTTAACCTTTAAACCTTCTGATCTCTTAGCCGTTTCTAAATCAGTCAAACCGATGATCCCTATCTTCACCCCTCCCGAAACCTTAATTGTATAAGGAAATACTTTATCCGATTCCAGGTTAGCGCTCAGAAAAGCGGGGTTGCTTCTCCGGACGTTCTTTAAAAAGAAACTCTTCCCAAAGTTGAACTCGTCAGGCCCGACGGCCACGGCGTCATAGCGCATAAGCTCCATAGCCCTGAGGTTAACCTGCGAACGCTGCATATCAAGCTTGGTATTCTGGGCATACTCATCCATCAGCCCGCCGGCAGTAAAGTTGCCGCAATCCAGAAGCAGCAGGCCCGGATGTTTTTTCCTCAACTCTTTTACGAGAGTTGAGCGCCGGGCTATGCCGCCGTCGGTTTCTATGGGGCAGCTGCAGGGATAAAGCATGGCATGGGTCTGGCCGGTGTAAAGAATAATTGCTTCCTTAGCATAGAGGTTACTCAAGGTTAACGCAAGAAAACCTAAGAATAGGATCGCCTTTTTCATGTCCTGATCACCTTTACAGTTAAAATATTCTCTAATTTCTTTATCTTCTCCTGGATATCCGCACTTACCTGGCTATCCACGTTCAGGACGCTGATCGCCTTGCCACCCGGTTTATCCCTGCCGAAGGTCATCGCCGCAATGTTTATGCCCTCTTTGCCCATAAGCGTTCCTAAACTTCCGATCAGCCCCGGCTTATCCCAGTTGCGGATAAAGACCATCTCTCCGATGGGGTAGAGCTCCAGGTAATAGTCGTCTATTTTTACGATCCTTGGCTGCGAGTTACTGGAAAGTGTCCCGCAGAGGGATTTTGACTCTTTATCCGTCTTGATCTCCAATTGAATGAGGTTGACAAATTCACCCTCTTGAGCGGATTTTGATTCCCTCAGTTTTATCCCTCTATCTTTAAGCAAAGAAACTGCATTCACGAAATTCACCGTCTCTTTTAATATGGGGGAAAGCACCCCTTTTGCCAGGGCCATGGTAACCGGGCTTAGGTCATAGGCGGTTATCTCTCCGGAGTAATTTATATTTAACTCCTGGAACCTGCCCTCGACCAGCTGTGCTGCGAACAACCCGAGCTTCTCCGCCAGGTTCACATAAGGATTGAGTATCTTGCAGACCTCGGCTTCTAAACACGGGTAATTGGCGGCATTACGGATCCCCCGGCCAAGCAAGGCATCCCGTACGATCTCGGCTACCTCAACTGCCACATTGACCTGGGCCTCCTCGGTTGAGGCGCCCAAATGCGGGGTAATGATCACATTGTCCATCTTCAGGAGCTCATTTTCGGGTGAGAGCGGCTCGCTCTCAAAGACATCCATTGCGGCCCCTGCGGCCTTGCCTTCCTTAAGCGCCTTGACCAGGGCCGGCTCGTCAATGATCCCGCCCCTGGCGCAATTTATTATCCGCACACCTTTTTTCATCAAGGCAAACTCTTTGTCCGAGATCATATGCCTGGTCTCGTCGGTAAGCGGGGTATGCACGGTGATATAATCGGACTCCTGGAGAACCTTTTTTAACTCCGCTATCTCAACCCCGATACTTTCGGCAACATCGGCGGATAAGAACGGGTCGTATGCCAGGATCTTCATCCCGAATGATAACGCCCGCTTAGCCACTTCGGAACCGATCCTCCCGAAGCCCACTACACCCAGGACTTTGCCGTAAAGCTCAACCCCCATGAACTTGGAGCGCTTCCATTCCCCTTTTTTCGTCGAGGAATTCGCCTGCGGGATGTTCCTGGAAAGGGCCAGGATCATGCTGAAAGTATGCTCGGCGGTAGAAATGGTATTTCCCGCCGGAGTATTCATCACGATGATCCCTTTTTGCGTGGCTGCTTCCAGGTCCACATTATCCAACCCCACGCCGGCGCGGCCGATGAATTTGAGCTTTTTTGCCGCTTCAATCACATCTTTGGTTACTTTGGTTGCGCTGCGCACGACCAAAGCATCGTAATCCTTGATTATCTCTTTTAAGGCATCGGGCTTTAAGTCCGTCTTTACATCTACGGTAAGCTCCTTGGACTCCTGAAACACCTTAAGCCCCTCCCCGGATAACGCGTCGCTGACTAATACCTTGATCATTTTTCTTACTCCTTAAATTATGATATTATTTGAGAAAAACCTCTTCCGCTGCCTTGATACCTGACCCTAAAGTAAATTTATAACCCATTGTGCTTAGGACCTTCTCCAGGCAGGATAAGCCGGTAATGATATCAAACTCGGCGATAAAACCCATATGCGCGATGCGGAAGACCTTGCCCTTTAATTCAGCCTGGCCTCCGGCAATAGTCACCCCGTAGGTATCGCGCATGGTTTTCACCAGCTTTTCACCGTCGATACCTGCGGGCACCTTTACCGCAGTCACCGCGTCCGATGCCGCCGTAGGCGAAAACAACTCAAGGCCAAGGGCTTTCATCGCGGCGCGAACCGCATCAGCCATTTTCCTGTGCCTGGCAAAAATATTCTCCAGGCCGTCCTCCCGCATCATTTTTAAGGCCTCATTCAAAGCGATGATCAGGGTGATGGAAGATGTAAACGGAGTATCGTTCTTCTCCAGCGCCTTCCTGGCCTTTCTTAGATCCAGGTAATAACGCGGGGATTTGGAGGCCTCTGCCAGTTTCCAGGCCTTGGGGCTTAAGGAAATAAAACCTAAGCCCGGCGGAAGCATCAGGCCCTTTTGTGATCCCGAAACCACCACATCAACTCCCCAGGCATCGGTCTTTAAGTCGATAGCGCCCAGGCCGCTGATAGCGTCAACCACCAGGACCGCGTGACTATCCCTGGTTATCCCGGCGATCTTCTCAATATCATTATCCACCCCGGTAGAGGTTTCGCAAAGGGTGGTAAATACCGCTTTTATCTTGGGGTTTGCTTTTAATCTTTTGCTTATCTCCTCCGGATCAACCGCCTTTCCCCACTCCACATCGATGATCTCACAGTTAATACCATAGGCCTTGGAGATCTCCGTCCATCTTTCACCGAATTTTCCTCCCTGCACGACGAGTGCTGTATCACCGCAGGAAAGCAGGTTCATTACCGCCGCCTCCATTGCTCCGGTGCCGGATGAGGAAATTATAAAGACGTCATTTGAAGTTTGAAACACAGTTTTTAAGCCAACGCTAGCTTCTTTCAGGATCGCCTGGAATTGCGGGGTGCGGTGATGGATGATGGGCCTGGCCATTGATTCCAAGACCTGCGGGGGCAAAGGGGTGGGCCCGGGGGTGAGTAAATAGTTCTTTTTCATTGCAAAATATCTCCTTTCCTTAATTTAGGGGGTTTTGGTTCTCCTACCTTCTACCTACTAACTACTACCTACTTTCTATTCACTTTTTCTTGGCTTCCGGCAGGATGACTTCATCAACCAAACCGTAATCTTTAGCTTCCTGGGCGGACATGAAATAATCCCTGTCCGTATCCTTCTGCAGCTTCTCTAAGGGGTTGCCTGTGTGGCGGGCCAGGATCT
>JAQUME010000032.1 GCA_028718245.1 Candidatus Omnitrophota bacterium | reverse complement strand
GGAAGGTTTCCTTCGGCGAGGGTATTGAGCGCGTATTCCCGCTTTATTCCCCATCTATCGAGCGGATAGAGATCCTCCGTTCCGGTAAGGTCAGAAGGGCCAAGCTTTATTACTTAAGAAGCAAAGTAGGCAAACACGCTACCAAGATCGCCGACAGGGAAGAAAAAGCAAAATAGTGCTGCGTTATGAAAGAAAGCTGAAAAAACAGGGGTTTGACCTGATCATCGGCGTGGATGAAGCAGGAAGGGGGCCTCTGGCAGGGCCGGTGGTTGCGGCAGCAGTGCTTCTGAAAAGCTTTCAGTTTGACAACCGGATCGATGATTCCAAGAAATTGTCCGCCTCAAGGCGAAGACGGGCGTTCTTTGAGATAAAAAATAAATCCTTATACGCGATAGCCGCGGTAGATCACCAGCGGATCGACCGGATCAATATCCTGCAGGCAACTAAGCTGGCCATGCAAAAGGCGATATCCGGCTTGCTTAAGAAAATAAAACCCGAAGAGTTGGGCCGTATATTCGTGATCATTGACGGGAATATGCGTTTTGAGCTGGACATTCCTTACCAGAGTATTATCGGAGGAGACGGTAAATCTTTAAGCATCGCGGCTTCCTCCATACTGGCTAAAGTAAACCGGGATTCCCTTATGGAAAAGTTCCATAAGGTTTATCCGGAATATGGCTTCAATCAGCACAAGGGTTATCCTACGCTGAAGCACCGGATGATCTTAAGAAAAATAGGGCCTTCGGCGATCCATAGAAAAAGTTTCTTAAGATGCCTGGAAACATAGATTTCGGCAAAGAAGCAGAAGGTTTGGTAGCAAGTTTTTTAGAGAAGCAAGGGTACAGGCTCCTTGCGCGTAATTATAAAAATAAATTCGGCGAAATTGACATAGTAGCTGTTGATAAAGGGGTTACCTGCTTCGTGGAGGTAAAAGCAAGGCATTCGGCTTTATTCGGCTCTCCCGCAGAAGCGGTTTCCCCGCGTAAGCAAAGACAAATTTCTAAAGCAGCGCTCGGTTATTTAAAAGAAAACAAATTGCTTGAGCGTTCAGCGCGGTTCGATGTGGTAACGTTATTATATGAAAAACAGCCGCCGGAAATAACCCTGATCAAAGATGCCTTTGAGTTAAACTATGGAATATAAAGATCAAAATCTGGCCAAATATTTGGATGACCTATCTGCCAAGCTTCCTGCTCCCGGAGGCGGTTCGGCCGCTGCTTTAAACGCGGCTATGGGGACAAGCTTGATCAGCATGGTAGTGAACTTTACCCTGGGTAAGCCCAAATATGCTGCTTTTGAAACGGAGTTGAAGGATATCTTGCTTAAGTCCGAGAAGTTAAGAAAGGATTTTCTGGGGCTGGTGGACCTGGATGTAGTTGCCTACCAAAGCAAGGATGTCCGAAAGGCCCTGGATGTCCCGCTTATGCTGGCCCGGCTGTGCGCTCAGGCAGTCAAATTATGCCCGCCTTTAATAAAAAAAGGGAATATTTATCTGATCAGCGATGTGGCGGTTGCGGCGGTCATGCTGGAATCGGCTTTTACCTGCGCGGTTTTTAATATAGAGATAAATTTAAAAAGCCTGGGCCAGAAGAAGCTGACCCAGGGGATCAGGAAAGAATTAAATCAGATGAATAAGAGCGTCCAGAAGATACGTAAAAACACGGAGGATAGAGTTGGCAAAATTATTAGAGGGTAAGCCCTTAGCCGAGAAAATTAAAGAGGATATCAGGGGCCAGGTATCCTCCTTGAAAAATAAGCCGGTGCTGGCCAGTATTATGGTCGGAGAGAATGCGGGTGCAGCTTCTTATGTCAAGTCGCAGGCCAAAACTGCCGAGGGATTAGGCATTGAATACCGGCTTCAGGCCCTGCCTCAGGATACTTCAGAGGCCGCCCTTCTTGAGCTTATCCGCAAATTGAATTCCGATAATTCGGTTAACGGTATTATTATCCAGATGCCCCTTCCGGCGAGCATAGATTATAAGAAGATCAGCGCTTTCATTGATCCCGATAAGGATATAGAGGGGATGCATCCGGCAAATATCGGTAAGCTATTGTTCGGCAAGGCAAAGCTTATTCCCTGCACCGCGGCTTCGGCAATGGAGCTGATCAATTTCAGCGGCATAGACCTCTACGGCAAAGAGGCAGTGGTCGTCGGCCACAGTGAAATAGTGGGAAAGCCCTTAGCCCTTTTGTTACTGGACAAATTTGCCACGGTTACGGTCTGCCACATCGGTACTTCAAAGGCAGGAAAATTAGAGGAGCATGTTAAGAATGCGGAGGTTTTGGTTGTCGCGGTAGGCCGCGCCGGTTTGATCAAAGGTGAGTGGGTCAAAGAGGGAGCGGTGGTGATCGATGTGGGGATAAACCGGGTGGCTGATAAGATCGTGGGGGATGTGGAATTTGAAGCGGCGGAAAAACGCGCTGCCTATATCACCCCGGTTCCCGGCGGGGTAGGGCCTTTAACAGTGACAATGTTGATGCGCAATTTAGTGGAAGCCGCGAAATCGCAGCAATTATAGCAAAGGAGGAAGGCATGGAGGCAGATAAGTTTCCTTTTGGAGAGGCGGTAAAGTTCGGGTGGAGCAAGATCAAAGAGAACTTCTGGAACCTGGTCCTCATCACCCTGATCTGGCTGGCGATCAGCGCGGTTTTTAACTCTACTGGGAAAAGCCTTGAGAAAAACATGCCCATGCTTTCTTTTGTCGTCAACCTTTGCGGGACATTGGTCAATATGGTCATCACCCTGGGAATGATCAAGATAGGCCTTAAGATCTATGCCGGAGAGAAGTTCGAGATCTCCGAAATGTTCTACTACCGCAGGGAACAGCTCCTTAATTATATTGTCGCTTCGATCCTTTACTTTTTGGCGGTATTGGCCGGGCTTATCCTGTTGATCGTACCGGGAATAATACTTATGATCAGGATGGGGCTTTACTCCTATCTTATCGTGGATAAGAAAATGGGGATCATCGATTCTCTTAAGGAAAGCATGCGGCTGACCAAGGGGAATACCCTTGATCTATTCTTATTTTGGTTTATTTTGTTAGGCATATTATTGCTGGGCTTTTTGGCTTTAATAGTCGGGATACTTGTGGCTATCCCCGTAACGTTATTGGCCTATGTTTTTGCCTACCGTTACCTAGAGCAGAAGAAACGGGTAGTGGTTGCTTCGTAAAATGACTTTCAAGGAAAAACTGCAGGCAGGCAAATTTTTAGTCACCTCAGAGGTCGGCCCGGCCAAGGGCATCCAGACGGAAAAACTTCTGGAGGATGCCGAGCTTATCCGCAACCGCGTTGACGCTATCAACGTCACGGACCTGCAGAGCTCGGTAATGCGGCTGGGTTCCCTGGCAGTAAGTTTCCTGCTTAAGCAAAAGGGCTTTGAGCCCATCTACCAGTTGACCTGCCGGGACCGTAACCGCCTGGCTTTGCAATCCGACCTTTTATCCGCGGCCGCGTTAGGGATAGAGAATGTCCTGATCCTGACCGGCGACCATCCTGCATTAGGCGACCATCCGGAGGCAAAGCCCGTATTTGACCTGGATTCAGTGCAATTGCTGCAGGTGGCAAAGAGGATGCAGGAAGGCCTGGACATGAAGGGTAACAAACTGGAGGGGAATTCGCCTAAATTCTGCCTGGGTGCGGTAGTTAACCCGGGTTCAGACCCGCTTGAGCCGCAGATAATGAAGATGGAAAAAAAGATAGCTGCCGGCGCCGAATTCTTCCAGACCCAGGCGGTTTATGATATAAGAACTTTTGAGAATTTTCTCTCTAAAATAAAGCATGTCAAGACACCGGTTATGGCAGGGATCGTTTTATTGAAATCCGCAGGCATGGCCCGTTACATGAATAAGAATGTGGCCGGAGTTTTTGTCCCGGATAACCTGATCAAAGAAATGGAAGAAACCAAAGATAAAACAGCTACCTCAATTGAGATCGCCAGCCGCCTGATCAAAGAGCTAAAGCCGATGTGCCGAGGTATCCATATCATGCCTATCGGCTGGGATAAGGTCGTGCCGAAAGTTTTGGAGGTCTCTGGATTATAAATGAGCAGCCTACCGCAGATACCCGGGGCAAAGAAAAAAGGCGTTCTTCTGCTAAATTCGGCGGATGACCTTAAGAAGCTGGATAGTTTTCTTATCAATGACACTGTCTGTATAGACGGCCCGTCCAAAACCGCGTTAAACCTGGCCAGGTCGCTCCGGGAAAAACATAAAGTCGGTATCAAGGTTGTAACCTCTGATAAAATTGAGGGGGAGCTGCCTGAAGGCATTGAAGTGATCTCTAGCCCCATTAAAGAGATCGTCGGAGAGGGAAGGGCGGAGGCGGTTAAATTCAAGGACGGCAAAGCGATCGGCGCTTGTTTAGTTATTTTTACGGATAAACTTCAGGATACGGATAAAGGAGAAGAAATGGCTGAGCTGCTCATACAACTTGGGACAAAAGGAACAGAGGCGGTATTAAATCTTACTAAAGAGGCGCTTAAAAAACAGATCGCCAAAGTAGGAAAGGATTCGGCGATATCCTTCCCCGAAACCAATTATTATTTTCCGCTCGCCAATGCCCTGCTTAATATTGAAGTAAAGACCCTGGCTGATTGCGACAACGCTTTAACCCAGGCAGAGGCCTTGAGCAATAATATCCCGGCCAAAAGCGGCCTGAATATTGCGCCTTTGGGAGGTATATTGAATAAGGGGGTAGCGACTTTGATCTCCGAAGAAATACTGGCAGCTTTATCTATCGCCAATAATGAGCATCCTAAAGGCGGAATAGGGTTTATCCCCGATAAAATATTGCGTTCACTGGGCCTGCAGCTGGTTGACGGCAGGATCGCCGGAATTGCGGTTATCCTTGGCCCGGCAAAAGACGCTGAGAGCGCAGCCGGATTGATCCGTAATTTTCAGTCAAAGAGCATCGTCAGTTTATTGGCCGGCAACATCAACGGAAATACCTTTGCCAAGCAGCTTGAGGAAAAGGGTATTGAGATCGGCCTGGATAATTATATTGTCCCGCTGGGGGATGATTATTTGTCGGCGATCTACGCGGTGAATTTTGCGGTGCGCGCCCCGCTTATCTACGGAGGGTTTAAATCCGGCCAGTGGGTGGGGATCGCCGATTATATCCGCAACCGTGTCCCGGCATTTGTCCTGCTTTTAGGGCATGTTGATGAAGTACTGGTTGCCACGGGTTTAGGGGGTTTGGCCTTTGGCCTTCCGATCATCACCGATCTAGAGGTGCCTCAACTGGGAAAGATCGCCACAACTTTATTTGAGGCCCTGGTCACGGAAAAAGATTATCAGAAGCTGGCGTCAAAATGCATATTGACCCGCGGGATAAAAGTGAAGATGGCTGAAGTGGCTGTGCCTGTGCCGTATGCGGCGGCATTTGAAGGTGAGCGGGTGCGTAAAGAGCAATTGGCGGTTGAATTCGGAGGCAAGGCCAGCTCTGCTCTTGAATTCCTGAGTATGAAGGAGGAGGCGCTTATTGACGATGGTAAGGTGGAGTTGATCGGCCCGGATGTTGACCAACTTCCCGCCGGGTCAAAGTCCCTTCCTTTGGCGATCGCCGTAGATGTCTTCGGCCGCAAGATGCAGAGGGATTTTGAGCCGATCTTAGAACGGCAGATCCACCGTTTTGTAAATTATGCGATGGGGCTTATGCATATGGGCCAGCGGGATATGGTTTGGATCAGGATATCCAAGGATGCCTTTGCCAAGGGCTTCAGGCTTAAACACATCGGGGTCATCCTGCATGCCATGCTGCACCAGGAATACAGCGCAATAGTGGATAAGGTGCAGGTTACCCTTTATACCAACCAGGCGGATGTGGACAAATTGATCGCCAGCGCGCAGAAGGCCTTTGACCAGCGGGATGAGCGCTTAAAGGGAATGACCGATGAGAGCGTGGATACATTTTATTCCTGTTTATTATGCCAGTCCTTTGCGCCTAATCATGTATGCGTGGTCACCCCTGAGCGTTTAGGCCTCTGCGGGGCATACTCCTGGCTGGATGCCAAGGCATCTTTTGAAATTATTCCCACCGGCCCGAACCAGCCGATCACCAAAGGCAATCTTCTGGATGCCAGGCTTGGCCAGTGGGATAATATCAATGAATTCGTGCGCCAGAAATCCAACAAGACCATTGACGCGGTGAGCATGTATTCATTGATGGATGGGCCGCAGTCATCCTGCGGTTGTTTTGAATGTATCGTGGCCATCGTCCCCGAGGCAAACGGGGTGATGATCGTGCACCGCGATTATTCCGGGCTTACTCCTTCGGGAATGAGTTTTACTACTTTAGCCGGTTCAGTCGGAGGCGGGGTGCAGACCCCGGGATTCCTCGGCGTCGGCAAACTCTACATATTAAGCAAGAAATTCATCTCGGCCGAAGGCGGGCTTAAAAGGGTGGTCTGGATGCCTAAGGAACTGAAGGAATTGCTGGGAGATAAATTGAAGAAGAGGGCAGAGGAACTGGGCATGCCGGACTTGGTGGATAAGATCGCCGATGAAACGGTAGCAACCGGCTCCGATGAGCTTTTGGTCTTCCTGAACAAAGTCGGTCATCCGGCATTGACCATGGATCCCATCATATAAATTCAGGGACACATTACTTAATTCCCTTTCAAAGGCAAAATATGGGAATTAAGTAATGTGTCCCTGAATTACCATATTTTACTTGACGCATTGATTTCCGGAGTATATAATATTTCAAACTAATGGAGAATCCTTCCCTGTCTAAATCCATAGCTATTATTACTATAATATTATGCGTTCTTTGCTCTGCGGGTGAGCTTTTTGCGGCAAAGATGGCGAATGATACTTTTTCAGAAGGTATCTCCGCCGGCATGCACAAAGAGGCCGTGGAATACAGGAATACCGGCCTTGAGTACCAGCGGGCGGGTAACCTGGATATGGCGATAAGTTTCTATCAGAAAGCCGTTGCCATGGACCCGGGATACGCCGTTGTTTATAATGACCTCGGGGTAATTTATGAGGCTGCCGGCTTATTACCGCAGGCAGAGGAAAGTTATTTAAAGGCGGTCCAGATCGACCCCGATTATCTAAGCGCCTATACGAACCTGGCCTTACTTTATGAAAATCAGCGCAAATTAGATAAGGCCGAGTTCTACTGGTCCCAGCGGGCCTCACTTGGCGATCCTGAGGACCCCTGGACGCAGAAAGCAGTAAGCCGCCTTAATGATATCCACGCGGTCTTATCCAACCAGCCGGTCTCCTTTGACCGGGAGGATGATGTGCTGGGCCTGATGCAAGATGTTTCCGGCCAGAAATCCACGTTCAAGAAAGATGATCGATCGCTCTCCCGGGACCTCTTCCGGAAGGCGAAGATGAGTTTTGACAGAGGGGACCTGGCTATGGCATTCAAAGAAGGCCTGGATGCCCAGTACCTGGACCAGGATAACCGGGAGATCGAAGAGTTTATTGAGAAGGTAGAAACAAGGGCTCTGTCGCGCTAGAGCGCGCCGTACCGCAAAACCTCTTTCCCCATATTGAATTCCTTTTATATCTAACTGATGCCTGAGAAGAGCTTATTCCTCATCGACACGACTGCATTCTGCTACCGGGCTTTTTACGCTTTGAGGGATCTGAGCACATCGTCGGGCCAGCCGACAAACGCGGTTTACGGGTTTTTGAATATCCTGAACAAGATATTGAAGGAGCAGAAGCCCGATTACCTGATCTGCTGTTTTGACGTATCGCGGGATACTTTCCGGCTGAAAAAATTCGCCGAATATAAAATACAAAGGCCGCCTATGCCCGACGGCTTAGGCAGCCAGATACCGATCATCAAAGAGGTCATCTCCGCTTACCGGATCCCGATCTTTGAAAAAGAGGGTTTTGAGGCCGATGACATTATCGCCGAGCTGGCCAGGAAGGCCGCTGCTAAAAAAATGCGGGTGACCATTGTCAGCTCCGATAAAGATATCCTGCAATTGGTGGATAAGCGGGTCACGGTATTTAGCCCATATAAGGATGAGGGGGTATTTTATGACGCCTCCGCGGTCAAAGAACGCTTTGGCGTTCGGCCGGAGAGGATAGCGGATATCATCGCCCTTACCGGCGATACGGCAGATAATATACCCGGAGTCCCGGGGATCGGGGAGAAAACTGCTGCCCGGCTTATCCAGGATCACGGTACCCTTGAGAAGCTGCTTAAGAATGTCTCAAAGGTAGAGCCGGAAAAGATAAAGCTGGCGATATCCGAACACATCCAGCGGATAAAACTCAATAAGGAATTGGTTGACCTGCATGAGAGCCTGGGCCTGAAGCTGGATTTAAAGAAGGCAGCGGTCCAGGAGCCGGATTACGCGGAACTTGCCCGCATCTTTAAAAAACTGGAGTTTAAGAGCCTGCTTAAAAATCTTCCTTTTGAGGAGGAGAAGGGCACTTGCGTCAAACTGCATAGCTGTAACTCCGGCGAATTAAAAGAGCTGTTCTCTAACAGCAAGGAACTGGCGCTTTATGGGGAACCGGCAGGCGAGCTTTTCTTCACTATAGACGGCAAATTCTTCAACGCCAAAGATAGCCGGGAGTGCTTTGAGGCGGCAATAGCCGATGCCGGGATAAAAAAGACCGGCTATGATTTGAAGAAGCTGAAACTGGCTTTTCTTAAAGAAGGCCTGGCCCTGAATGGCCTGGATTTTGATGTTATGATCGCCGCCTACTTGTTAAATCCCTCGCGTTCAAGTTACGCGCTGAGCGACCTGGCCCTGGAAAACCTGGGTGAATTTGTCCGCGAAGAAAAACTTGACGCAAAAGAGGGCTTAGGCTTAATGGTCAAATTAAAGCCGGTGCTTAAAAAGGCCTTGCGGGAGAAGGAGCTGTTCGGGTTGTTTGAGGAGCTTGAGATGCCGCTGGTAAGCGTATTGGCGCAAATGGAGCAGGACGGTATAAAATTAGATCTGGGCCTGCTTAAATCCCTTAGCCGGGAGCTTGAGCATAGGTTAATAAAGCTGATCGAAGATATCTATAAGTCAAGCGGCACGCAATTCAATATCAATTCCCCCAAGCAATTGGCCGGGGTCCTGTTTGAGAAATTACAGCTTCCGGTGGTCAAGAGGACCAAGACCGGGCCATCTACCGACGAAGAGGTGCTCCGGCGCCTGGCGGATAAGCATGAATTGCCCGCTCTTTTATTGGAATACCGGCAGCTGACCAAACTGAAGAACACCTATGTCGATGCCCTGCCAAGGCTAGTGGACCTGAAAACAGGAAGGGTGCATACATCCTTTAACCAGACAGGGACTGAAACCGGTAGGCTTAGCTCAAGCAACCCTAATTTACAGAATATCCCGGTCAAGACCGATATTGGAAAAAAGATCAGGCAGGCGATCATTACCTCAAGTGAAAAAAACTGCCTGCTCTCCTGCGATTATTCCCAGATAGAATTGAGGGTATTGGCGCATCTTTCCGGAGATGAAACCCTGATCAAGGCATTCCACGCTAACGAGGATGTGCACCGGCTTACCGCTTCCCTGATCAACGATATTGAGGAGGATCAGGTTGAACCCGGAATGCGCGAAACAGCCAAGCGAGTGAACTTCGGGATCATTTACGGCCAGAGCTCTTATGGTTTAGGCAGGGACCTGGGGATACCGGTGCAGGATGCCCAAAATTTTATTGACGCTTATTTTTTGCGTTATCCGAAGGTGAAGGAATATATAGACAGCCAGATCAAAAAAGCGCAAGATGACGGCTTTGTTACCACGCTTTTAGGCAGGAGAAGGTATATCCCGGAGATCAACAATAAGAATATGGGGATCAGGCAGTTTGCCCAGAGACAGGCGGTAAATACTCCTATCCAGGGCACAGCCAGTGACCTGATAAAACTGGCGATGATAAAGATATCTTCGCAGATAAAGGAAAAGGGCCTAAAGGCAAAGATGATCCTGCAGATCCATGATGAGCTGGTTTTTGACCTGCCCATTTCAGAGTTGGATGATTTTTGCCCGATGGTCAGGGATAAGATGGAGCAGGTAATGAAGCTGGATGTTCCGATAAAGGTAGATATGAAAAAGGGAAAGAATTGGCTGGAGATGGAGCCGATCCAATGAAGATAGCCATGATCGCTTCAGAGGTAGTGCCTTTTGCCAAGACCGGGGGCCTGGCTGATGTGGCGGGCGCATTGCCTGTTGCCCTGGAGGCACTGGGCCACGAAGTGATCATCATCATGCCCGGGTACAAATGCGCAAAGGGCAGATCATCTTCAGTCGTAGGCAAGAACATAAAAGTGTATTTTGTAGAGAATGACCTTTATTTTAACCGCGACGGCCTGTATATGGATAAGCAGGGGGATTACAAAGATAACCTGGAGAGGTTTGCCTTTTTCTGCCGCAGGTCTCTGGAGCTGTTAAAAGAAATAAATTTCTCCGCCGATATCCTGCATCTGCACGACTGGCAGGCAAGTTTGGTCAGCGTTTATCTGAAAAATATCTACGCCAGGCAGCCCTTTTACGGCAAAATGAAAAGCATCCTGACCATCCATAATATCGGTTATCAGGGGCTTTTCCCGGGAGAGGATTTTCCGAAGCTTGGTTTGGACAAAGGGATTTTTAATATTTCCGGCCTTGAATTTTACGGGAAGATCAACCTGCTCAAAGGCGGGATAATATTTTCCGACCTTATCAACACCGTCAGCCCTACCTACGCGTTAGAGATACAGGAGCATAAATTCGGCTTTGGCCTGGAGGGGTTATTAAAACAGCGTAAGAATGAGCTAAGCGGGATATTGAACGGCCTGGACTATACCATCTGGGACCCGGCTACAGATAAGTTTATCGCCCGGAATTTTTCTAAAGAAAATATAGGGGACAAGGCGTATGATAAGGAGGACCTGCAAAAGGCATGCTCCCTGCCTGTCGGTAATGAGATCCCTGTATTGGGTATTGTTTCGCGCCTCGCCGAGCAAAAAGGTTTTGATATACTTTCGGAGTCCCTGGATGAGATCTGTAAAATGGGGGCCGAGCTGGTTATCCTGGGCGTCGGTAACTTAAAATACCACAAAATATTGCAGAAGGCCGCCAAAAAATATCCTGAAACAATATCTTTGAACTTAAAATTCGATGACCCGTTAGCGCATAAGATCTACGCGGGGAGCGATATCTTTCTTATGCCTTCAAGTTATGAGCCCTGCGGACTGGGGCAGATGATAGCTTTGCGTTACGGGACAATCCCGCTGGTATTTAAGACCGGAGGCCTGGCTGATACCATAAATGAGGATAACGGCTTTGTTTTTTCCAGGTACACCGGTGGAGAGCTGGTTAAAACCGTCAAGAGATGTTTGTCCGCGTTCAAGGATAAAAAAGTTTGGGGTTCCCTAATGAGTAATGCCATGCGAAGCGATTTTTCCTGGGAGGCCTCTGCCAGGAAATACATCCAGCTATATGATAAAGCAAAATAAAAATAAAATTGTGATCGGGGTAACCGGAGGATTGGGCAGCGGCAAGAGCACGGTTGCCAGAATTCTTAAAACCCGCGACTGCGAACTGATCGATGCCGACAAATTGGCGCATCGGTCACTCCACCGGGGAGGAATGGTTTATAAAAAGATCGTAGGTTTTTTCGGCACCGGCATACTCAAGAAGGATAGAAATATTGACCGGCAGAAACTGGCGGGGATCGTATTCCTCCACAGCCCGGCATTAAAAAAACTCAACTCCATCGTGCACCCGGAGCTGAAAAAAGAGATTTTCCGGAGGATCAGGAGTTCAAGGAAGAGAGTCATCATACTGGACGCGGCATTGATAATTGAGGCGGGCTTAAGGAGGAAGCTTGATAAATTGGTGGTGGTTACGGCTAAAAGAGGCCAGCAGATGGAACGTTCCGCGGGAAAACTGGCTATAAATAACCGGCAGGCGGCTTTAAGGATCAAATCCCAGATTTCGCAAGATGAGAAATCGCGTTTTGCGGATTTTATCATAGATAACAGCGGTTCGATCAATAAAACCAGGAAACAAGTGTTAGAAATAAGGAGGCT
>JAQUME010000031.1 GCA_028718245.1 Candidatus Omnitrophota bacterium | reverse complement strand
TAAGGAGCCTGCTTGATGATCTGTTGAACAGGGAAGGCTACCTTTCAAAGGCCTGCGCCACCGGTGAAGCGGCCATTGAGCTTTTAAAAAAAGAAAAATTTGACGTCGTGCTCCTGGATATCAAGCTGGCCGGGACAAGCGGCCTGGAGGTACTCAGGAATATAAGGGAACATCATAAAGAGATCCCGGTGGTGATGATCACCGGCTTTGGCTATGACGAGGACCTGATCGCCAAATCAAAACAACTCGGCTGCTGCGGCTATATCGGAAAAAATATGCCCGTATCCCAGATATTATCCACTTTTAAGCACCTTCTGAAGAAAGCAAAAGAAAAGGAGCATCACTCAAAATGAGCGAAGAATTCCTAAAGCCCGTATATATAGACGCCTTTGACCTGGATGATGCCTGGTTCCAGTGTTTATCAACGATACTGGATAAGGGCCATGCCTACACGATCACCCGGGGCAGCTATGAGGGCCAGAAACGGCTTGAATTTGATTTTGCCTCGGTCAGGGTGCGTAAACCGGCCCATCAGATAATCCCGATCATTCCGGAAGGCATGAGCATTCCCGCTCCGACGGATATGGATTACATACAGGGATATTTGAGCTACCTGCTTACGGGTGCCAAAACCGAAACAGAGGATTATACCTATGGTGAAAGATTAGTGGATCCCAAGGTCAAGATCAACCAGGGGCAAGATGGAAAAGGGCTGGTGCGTGAAATGCCCCTGAACGTGAACCAGATCGAAGAAGTGATCAAGATGTATAAGGAAAAGGGCCCGGGGACTAACCAGGCGGTAATGGAGATCGGTATGCCTTCGGATATCAAATTGGTCGACCCTCCTTGCCTGCGCCTGATCGATACGCGTATTCGTTACGGCAAGCTCCATTTTATCCTGTATTTCCGTTCCTGGGACCTTTGGGGAGGGTTTCCTTCAAACCTGGGCGGATTGCAGCTGGTAAAACAGTATATGGCCGAGGAGATCGGGGTGGATGACGGGGAGATCATCGCCGTAAGCAAGGGTTTGCATCTTTACGATTACGCCTGGGACCTGGCAAAGCTAAGGACAAATAAAATGAGCCTGGTGATAAAATAATGGGGGATGCGCAATAATGGAAGAGAGACGGGAATTTCCGCGGCTTAACTATTCGGCTCCGCTTGGTTTTAAGGTTTGTAATAAGGATACCATCTCAAAGCTGTGCGCCGGATATACGGTAGATATCAGCCAATCAGGCCTGCTTTGCAGTATAAGCGAGAAGGTGAACCAGGATGATATCCTTTGGCTCTCCTTTGACCGTTCTACCCTGGATTTCTGCAGGGAGATGGAAAAAAGGGCGCTTATTTATCAGAACGGTATCATCGGTAATGTAACCAGGGTAGAACCGGAGGAAACCGGGAACTACAACGTGGGGATCAGGTTCATCACCCGCCAGGAAAAGGACTCGGAGAATATTTATCCGCAATCCTATTTCCTTGAGAAGGATTTTAGGGAGAAAAATGGATAAACCGCGCATCGCCATATTGGGTGACGGCGGATGGGGAACGACATTAGCCGTGCTGCTTTCCGGCAAGGGGTATTCCGTTACGCTTTGGGGTGCATTTGATAATTATACCAAGGCTATGGCCAAGAGCCGGAAAAATCCTAAGTTCTTGCCCGGGGTGCGAATACCTTCTCAAGTTGAAATAACCAGCGACCTCAAAATTGCTCTCGAGCGCAAAGGGCTCATTGTCCTGGCAATTCCTTCGCAATACACGCGGCAGGTATTAAGAAAGGCCAAGGGGAATTTTGATAACAGCGCGATATTTTTAAGCGTTACCAAAGGCATTGAAACCGGTTCGTTGAAAAGGATATCCGAAATAGTGCATGAAGAATTGGGGCATGTAAAATTAGCGGTTCTTTCCGGCCCTACTATCGCCCGGGAGGTCGCAAGAGGGATACCTACCGCGGCGGTGGTTGCCTCTCGTAACGTAAAGATACGAAAATCCCTGCAAAATATATTTAATACGGAAAAATTCCGGGTATATACCAATGCCGATATTATCGGCGTAGAATTGGGGGGAAGTTTAAAGAACGTGATCGCTATCGCCTGCGGTGTATCGGATGGGCTGGGATTCGGGACCAATACCAAAGCGGCGATCCTGGCGCGCGGCCTGGCTGAGATCTCCAGGTTAGGTAAGGCCATGGGTGCCAAGCTTGAAACTTTCAGCGGGATAAGCGGTTTGGGTGACCTGGTAACTACCTGTGTAAACAAAGAAAGCAGGAATAGATTTGTGGGCGAAGAGATCGGCAGGGGAAAAACCTTAAAAGAGATCCATAAACATATGCAGATGGTCGCCGAAGGGGTGCCGACGGCAAAATCGGCTTATGCCTTAAGCAGGAAATATAAAGTAGAGATGCCCATAACCAAAGAAGTGTACGGGTTATTATATAAGAATAAATCCCCGCTTCAGGCTGTGCGTGATTTGATGACCAGAAAGAGAAAAGAAGAATAGATTGAATAAAGGTCCTTCGCCGCGATAATGCGGCTTCAGGACCGTATTACAGGCTTAAAATTGTGGTAATACGGGGCGTGGCTCAGTTTGGTAGAGCGCTTGGTTCGGGACCAAGAGGCCGACAGTTCAAGTCTGTCCGCCCCGACTTAAATGAGGCCCAAACTTATGGAGCATAGACGACATAAGTTTGATGGCCGAATTTAATCCTTGCGAGTAAATACGAGCAAGGATTAAGGATAGAGGAGTAAAGATGGACAGCGAGAGAAGGAATGCTCCCCGGATCGACAAGGCGCTGACGGTAAAATACGCCCAGGCCTCGCAATGCCCGACCTGCTGGGATTCTACCACCATCAAGAATATAAGCAGAACGGGGGTCCTTCTGAACACGAGGAAGAATTTCCCCAGGGGAGAAACTCTTAAACTCCTCATCAAGATCCCCTTCGACCCGTTCCATTGGCTGGAAATAGAGGGCAAGGTAATTGAATCAGCCGCGAATCTCACGCGCGTAAAGTTCGAAGGCCTGCGTAAGGAACAGGAACAACTGATCCACGATTACGTGGAATGGCTGATTAAATATAATCTGCCAAAACGTCATTAAAGGAGGTACGCAAGATGAGCAGCTACTCCGGAGCAGAAAAGAGAAAGTTCCCCCGCGCCATAGGCAGGTTCATTGTTTCCTACAGGATCCTGGAAAGTAACGGCTCTCCCGATCTAACCCAGACCAGGAATTTAAGCCTTGGAGGAATGCTGCTTACCACAAATTGCCAGTTTAAGCCCGGGACAAACCTGGCCCTTGAGATACGCTTGCCCTTTGACCCCAACCCGATCATGCTTATCGGCAAGGTCCTGGAGTCCAAGGAGATCACCAAGGATATAATCTACGATACGCGTCTTGTTTTTCTGGCGATAGACGAAAAGCACCGCAAAATCATCAATGAGACAGTCGGCTATTATCTCAAGAAAGGGTAAGTCATGAAAAAGATAAATATCGGGCTTATCGGATTCGGCAATGTCGGGTGCGGGGTGGTCAAGATCCTGCAGCAGAGGAAGAGCTTGCTTGCGCAAAAGATCGCGATAGAGATAAACATTAAAAAGATCTGCGACAAGGATATCGCCAAAAAAAGAGAGGTAAAGGTTGACAGGTCCCTGCTTACCGCCAATGCCGATGAAATAATCAATGACCCGCAGATCGACATTATCGTTGAAGTGATGGGCGGCATAAATCCGGCAAAGGAGTATATATTATCCGCGCTCAAAAAAGGCAAGCACGTGGTTACCGCCAATAAAGCCCTGCTGGCCGAGCATGGCAGGGAATTGTTCGCCGAGGCAGCAGAGCGGGGAAAGAATATTTACTTTGAGGCCTCCGTAGGGGCCGGAATTCCGATCATTAAATCTATCAAAGAAGGCCTGGTAGCCAATAAATTCAGCAGCATCTTCGGCATTGTCAACGGAACTTCGAATTTCGTGCTTACCCAGATGTCCAAAGAGAACTGTTCTTTTACCAGCGCCCTTAATTTAGCCAAAGCCAAGGGGTTCGCGGAAAAGGACCCTACCCTGGACATTGAAGGCATTGATTCGGCGCATAAGCTGGTATTGCTTACCTACCTGGCTTTCGGCAGGATCGTCAGCCTCAAGGATATCTTTATTGAGGGGATCTCACGGGTATCCAGCGCCGACATATCCTATGCCAAGGAGCTGGGGTACGAGATAAAGTTACTGGCTATCGCCAAGAAAGAAGGCGATGAATTGGAGGTCAGGGTGCATCCCACTTTTTTACCCAGGGAGCACCTGCTTTCTTCGATCGACGGGGTTTTTAACGCTATTTATGTTTCAAGCGACCTGGCAGGCGATCTGATGTTCTACGGCCCGGGCGCAGGGCAATTATCCGCTGCCTCGGCAGTTGTCTCCGATATCGCCGATCTTACCCAGGATATAAAAGCAGGCCTTTTCCGGCCGACTTTGAATATCATTGAAGACAGCCTGGTTAAAGCTTTGCGTAAAATAGATGAATTTGAAAGCAGGTACTATATACGTATTACAGCGGTAGATAAGCCCGGGGTCCTGGCAAAGATAGCCGGGGTCCTGGCAAAATACGGCATCAGTATTGCCTCGGTTACCCAGAAGGAGAGGTTAAAGTCCAGTATCGTGCCTGTTGTCATGATCACCCATCAGGCAAAAGAAAATAACCTGCGCGCGGCAATAAAAATGATCGACAGGCTGCCGGACATCAAGGAAAGATCAGTGGCCATAAGAATCGAGGGTGTTTGATGGGCCAACAGAGCTACAACGGGATCATCCGGAAATACAAAGAATTCCTTCCGGTAGACGATCTGACCCCTGTAATCTCCCTGAATGAAGGTAACACCCCTTTGATCTACGCCGGGTATTTAAGTAAGCTTGCGGGAAAAAACATAGAGGTGTATTTAAAATATGAAGGGCTTAATCCCACCGGATCATTTAAAGACCGGGGAATGACCATGGCCATATCCAGGGCCTGCCAGGATAAGTCCTCGGCAGTCATCTGCGCCTCAACCGGCAATACTTCAGCTTCGGCAGCAGCTTACTCCGCGGTAGCGGGGATAAAATGTATTGTGCTTATCCCCAGCGGAGCGATCGCCCTGGGAAAGCTTAGCCAGGCATTAATTCACGGGGCCAAGGTTCTGGCAGTTAAGGGGAATTTTGACAAAGCGCTTGACCTGGTCAAAGAGATCGCCGCAAAATACCCGATAACCCTGGTAAACTCCCTGAATCCCTTTCGCATTGAAGGACAAAAGACCGCCAGCTTTGAGATATGCGACCATCTTGGCGATGCGCCGGATTTCCAGATTATGCCGGTGGGGAACGCCGGCAACATCACCGCCTACTGGAAGGGATATAAAGAATATAGATCGGACGGGAAAAGCAGTAAGCTTCCGGTAATGCTGGGTTTTCAGGCAGAGGGTGCAGCTCCCATTGTAAGGAACAAGCCGATCAAAAATCCCGAAACCATCGCCACAGCCATACGCATAGGCAATCCCGCCAGTTGGAAACAGGCGGTTGAGGCGCGCGATGAGTCCAAAGGCCTCATTGATATGGTTTCGGATGCAGAAATACTCCGCGCTTACAGGATGCTGGCGGAAAAAGAAGGCGTATTTGCCGAGCCGGCCTCTTGCGCCTCGATCGCCGGGTTGTTAAAACTGGTAAAGAGCGGATATTTTAAGAAAATAGGCCCGGAAGATAAATGCCGGATCGTCTGTATATTGACCGGCCACGGATTAAAAGACCCAGAGAGGGCTTTGAAGTGCGTGAAAGAACCGAAATTGGTCAAACCCGACATTAAGGCAATATTGCAAGAGATTGGCTATTAATTTAAAGAAAAAGAAGGTTTTAATAACCTCAGGCCCCACCTGGGTACCGATTGATAGTGTAAGGGTCATAAGCAATACCGCAACCGGAAAAACCGGGGTCTTGTTGGCAAATAAGTTCGCTCGGGAGGGTTGCCGGGTGACTCTTTTGCTGGGCCCGGTCGAAGCAGTGGGATTGATCAATAAGGTTAAGCTAAAACATTTTTCTTTCTTTGAGGAGTTAAGTAATTTACTTAAGAAAGAGCTGGCCAAAAATTATGACATTATAATTCAGGCAGCAGCGGTTTCGGATTTCAAGCCCGATTTTAAAAGAAATAAAAAAATCAGTTCCTACAGTAGAAGTCTGGAATTGATCCTTAAGCCGGCGCCCAAGATCATAAATTCCTTGCGTAAATTAAATCCCCGATCCTTTTTGGCGGGATTTAAATTTGAACCGGGTATGGAAGCGGGTAAGCTTATCAAAGAAGCGCGTAAACTTATTAAAGAGGCCGGCCTGGATTGCGTAGTAGCTAATACCTTGCGCAAAAAGCGTTATAGTGCCTACCTTGTGGAGAAGGAAAAGATCTACGGGCCGTTCCTGTCCAAGCCGAGAATGGCAGATGAACTGCTCAAATTCACCATGCGGGCCCTGGATCATGCGTAAATTCGCAATAGCTTTTTTGTTGTTTATCCTGCCGTTTGCTGTTTTTGCCGGTGAGCTTCCGCAACCTTCCGGCTGGGTCAATGATTTTGCCGGGGTTATTACCCCGGAGTATAGGGATAAGCTGAACAGCCTCATCCGCGGGCTGGAAGAGAAAACCAGCGTTGAGATCGCGGTTGTAACCGTAGGATCCATAGCACCCTACGATGAGATCGAATACAGCCGCATGCTCTTTGATAAGTGGAAACCGGGGAAAAAAGGCAAAGACAACGGGGTGCTCGTTCTTTTGGCGGTAAAAGAAAGGCGCTGGCGCATTGAAACCGGTTACGGGATAGAAGGTATATTGCCTGACGGGCTGTGCGGAGAAATAGGGCGCGACTACATGGTCCCCTATTTTAAGAAAGGGAATTATTCCGAAGGGCTTTATTCCGGGATCTCCCGGATAGCCGTTGTTATTTCCGGAAGTGCACCCGGGCAGGATAATGCTGATCTCAGGAAAATGAATTCAGCTGTAAGCAGATCTTCTTTTGCAGTGCTGGGGCTGGTATTTTTTTTGCTCTGGAATATACCCTGGCCTGTTTATATCGGCCTGCCTTCAACTTTGCTTTTCGCCGCGGGCTTTGCGCAAATGTCCCCGATACTGGGAATATTTCCGTTGATAGGCTACGCCGGGGCAATGCTCTTGCGTTATTTTATCTGGAAAAATACCCCTCCGGCAACGCGGGGTAAATTCTGGAAATGGCTTATTTTGGGCCTGATGGCTTCCGGAGCAGGAAAAAATCATTCCGGGGGCGGGTTTGGGGGTGGTTCCGGCGGCGGCGGGTTTGGAGGCGGAGGTTTTGGCGGCGGCAGCGGAGGAGGCGGCGGCAGCGGAGGCAGATTTTAAATAATAGAAGGAGAAAGAAATGAAGAAGATCGTAATCGGAGTGGTAATTGCGGCAGTAATCATTATCAGCGTGTTTGTCGGCACTTATAACAACATTGTCTCAAAGCATGAAATGATCACCGCCAAATGGGCCCAGGTGGATAATCAGCTGCAAAGGCGCAATGACCTGATCCCTAACCTGGTAAGCACCGTTAAAGGGTATGCCGCTCATGAAAAAGGGGTATTTGAAGCAGTCACAAATGCCCGCTCTCAATGGGCTAAGGCAGGCACGATAGAAGAAAAGGTAAAGTCAGCCGGTGCCCTTGATTCGGCATTATCCAGGCTGCTTTTTGTGGCGGAGAATTACCCGAATTTAAAAGCAAATGATACCTTCCTGAATCTGATGGATGAGCTCTCGGGAACCGAGAACCGCATTGCCGTTGAACGCATGCGCTACAACGAAGCGGTCAGGGATTACAATGTTACGGTGCGCATGTTCCCCGGTAATATTATCGCCGGCCTTTACGGTTATAAGCCGGCCATCGAATATTTTAAATCAGAAGAAGAGGCAAAGAAAGTCCCGCAGGTAAAGTTCTAATATGGCAAAATATATTGTTTTAGTCGGCGACGGTATGGCAGATTACCCTATTGAGGCCATAGAGATGCGTAGCCCCTTAGAGGCGGCGCGCACCCCAAATATGGATTTTATCGCCAAAAACGGGGAGCTGGGTCAGGCAAAAACCATCCCCGACAAAATGAGCCCAGCCTCCGACGTGGCTAACCTTTCAATACTTGGGTATAACCCGAAGAAATATTATTCGGGAAGAGCTCCTTTGGAAGCGGCAAACCTGGGCATTGAACTGGAGGATGATGATGTTGCCTTCAGGTGCAATTTGATCACAGCCGCGGGAGATACCCTGCTTGATTACAGCGCAGGGCACATCAGATCAAAGGAAGCGGAGCAATTGATCAAGCTCCTTGATCGTAAATTAGGCACCAATAAAATACGGTTTTATCCCGGGGTAAGCTACAGGCATCTTTTACTGGCCAAGCGCGGGGCAGAACTGAAGCTTGAGGCCTTAAAATGCAAACCCCCGCATGATATTTCAGGCCAAAGTATCAGTAAAAATCTGCCTAAAGGCGACAATTCCGACCTGATCATAAAGCTTATGCTTGATTCGCGGGAGATCCTCGCTAACCACGAGATAAATCTCGTACGCGTTGACCTGAAGGAAAACCCGGCAAATATGATCTGGCTCTGGGGCCAGGGAAAAAAGCCGAATATGCCTAAATTCATGGACAAATTCGGTATTTCCGGGAGCGTGATCTCCGCGGTTGACCTGATCAAAGGGTTAGGAAGGATACTGGGCCTTGAGGTCATTGATGTGCCCGGAGCAACCGGTTATTACGATACTGATTATGAGGGAAAAGCCAGGGCTGCGATCGCGTCTCTGGAAAAAAATGATTTTGTCTTTGTGCATGTGGAGGCACCCGATGAAGCCGGCCATAACGGAGACCTGCGGGAGAAACTGACCGCTATAGAAAGATTTGACCAGATGGTAGTGGGGCCAATGCTGGAATATTGTAAGGATAAAGCCGATTTCCGGATACTGGTGCTGCCGGATCATGCTACCCCGGTATCTTTAAAAACACACACGGCTGAACCCGTGCCTTTTGCCATTTACGGAAAAGACATTGCCCCAAAGGGCTTTCTTAATTACAGCGAAAAAGAGGCGGAAAGATCCAAGCTCATATTTGAAAACGGGTATCAACTGATGGAATATTTTATCTTAAGGAGAACTGGCAATGCCTAAAGGTCTGGTCGTGCAAAAATACGGGGGCTCCTCGGTTGCCAATGTGGAGCGCATCCAGAAAGTAGCCGAAAGAGTGGTTGGCTACCGTAAAAAGGGGTTCTCCCTGGTGGTGGTAGTTTCGGCATTGGGGGATACTACCGATGAATTGATCGAACTGGCAAATAAAATAAGCGCCGATCCTCCGGAGCGCGAGATGGACATGCTGCTTTCTACCGGCGAGCAGATCTCTGTGGCGCTTTTAGCCATGGCTATCCACAAGCTGGGCCTTGAAGCGATTTCATTTACCGGAGCCCAGGTTGGGATCATTACCGATTCCAGCCACACCCGGGCCAGGATCATTAAAATAAGCGCGGATAAGATCAAGGAAGAATTAAAAAAAGGCAAGGTGGTTATTGTCGCCGGTTTCCAGGGGATAACCTTAAACCAGGATATAACTACCCTGGGAAGGGGTGGCTCCGATCTTACTGCCGTGGCTTTAGCCAAGGAACTGGAAGCGGATTCCTGCGAGATATACACCGATGTCAAAGGTATTTATACCACTGATCCGCGCATCGAACCCAAAGCCAGGATGATCAAGAAGATCACCTACGATGAAATGCTGGAAATGGCTTCTCTCGGCGCTCAGGTCATGCAGGCTCGTTCTATCGAGGTGGCCAAGAAATTCAACGTGCCTTTGCATGTGCGTTCATCATTCTCGAAAGATCCCGGGACCATGATCACCAAGGAGGTAAGGAAGATGGAGGATGTAGTAGTAAGCGGCATAACCTTAAATAAGAATGAGGCCAAGATCACCCTTTGCGAGGTTCCCGATAAACCGGGGGTGGCGGTAAAGCTCTTCAAGGAATTGGCCGAAGCCGGGGTGAGCGTTGATATGATAGTGCAAAACGTAAGCCATACGCGCCAAACGGATATATCTTTCACGATCGCCAAATCCGACAGGGTTAAGGCAGGCAGGATCACCAGGAAGGTAGCTTCCAAGATCGGCGCCGGTGAGGTCCTGCTTGATGAAGATATCGCCCGGGTTTCCATCGTCGGGGTAGGGATGAAATCGCATCACGGTGTCGCCGCGAAAATGTTTAAAGTCATGGCGGATAATAAGGTCAATATTGAAATGATCTCTACCTCCGAGATCAGCATATCCTGTATCATCAAGAAGAGGTTTGCCGAGACAGCGGTGAAAAAATTACACGAAGCGTTTGGATTGAATAAAACCTGAGGCCAAATATGCGAAAAGTAAAAATATACGATACCACATTGCGCGACGGTTCACAGGGGGAGGGGATATCTTATTCGGTGATGGACAAGATCCGCATTGCCGAAGAGCTGGATAGAACGGGGATAGATTTCATTGAGGGTGGCTGGCCCGGCTCAAACCCCAAGGACCGGGAGTTCTTCCTGAAAATAAGCCGGCGTAAACTTAAGAATTCTAAGATCTGCGCTTTCAGCATGACCCGCAGGCCCAATACAAAGGCCGAAGATGACGCCAACATAAAAGCCCTTTTGAAATCCAAAGCGCAGGTGATCACCATAGTCGGGAAAACCTGGGATTTCCACGTAAGCGAAGTGCTAAAAACGACGCTGGATGAAAATCTCTCAATGATCAGCGAAACTGTGGCCTATCTGGCCAAGAAAGGTTTTACGGTATTTTACGACGCCGAGCATTTCTTTGACGCCTACAAAGCGAATAAGGATTACGCTTTGAAAACATTATTAAGCGCGCAAAATTCCGGAGCCCAGGCGCTTTGTTTATGCGATACTAACGGAGGAACCCTTACTTCGGAGATAACAGCCGTAATAGGAGAGATAAAAGGCAAAATCAAGGTTGATCTGGGGATCCACTGCCATAATGACGCTGGGGTTGCGGTAGCGAATACCATTGCTGCGGTAGAAGCCGGCGCCGGTATCGTGCAGGGGACTATCAACGGATACGGAGAGCGCTGCGGCAATGCCGATCTGATCCCCATCATCGCCAATCTGAAGATCAAGCTTAATATAGATTGCATACCGCTTGACAAGTTAAAGCAACTGATGCATCTTTCCCACTTTGTCAGCGAGATCAGCAATATGCGCACAAAGAACGAACAACCTTTTGTGGGGGATTCTGCTTTCGCGCATAAAGGCGGGATGCATATTAACGCCATAATGAAAAACCCTCTTTCTTACGAGCATATTGACCCGTCTTTAGTGGGCAACCACCGAAGGATCCTGGTTTCAGAACTGGGAGGGAAAACCGGGATCCTGCTCAGGGCTAAAGAACTGAGTTATGACCTAAGTAAAGAGGACCCGCAGACCAAGAAAATACTGGAATTGGTGCAGTCACTGGAGCATAAAGGATTTCAGTTTGAGGCTGCCGAGGCATCCTTCCATATTTTGATGCAAAAGGCGCTTAAGAAATACAAGAAGTTTTTTGAGCTGGAAGGTTTTAAAGTGGTCATTGAAAAACGTTCGGACAAAAAGATCACCTCTGAGGCGGTCATTAAATTAAAGGTAAAAGGGGTGAGGGAGCACACCGCGGCAGAAGGTGACGGCCCGATAAATGCCCTGGATAATGCCCTGCGCAAGGCATTAAAGGATTTTTACCCGACTTTGGCCAGGATGCATCTGTCTGATTTTAAGGTGCGCGTGCTTGATGAAAAAGCAGGCACTGCCGCCAGGGTGCGCGTATTGATCCAGTCGCAGGATGAGGAGGATACCTGGAACACGATCGGGGTTTCAGGGAACATTATTGAAGCCAGCTGGCAGGCCCTGGTGGACAGCGTGGAGTATAAACTTCTAAAGGATAAGCGAGAATGACGCAGGAGCTTCCCAAGCAGTACAATCCCAAGGAGACGGAAGATAAATGGTATAAATTCTGGGAGGAGAATAATTTATTCAGCGCAAAGGTTTCTCCCGGTAAAAAACCCTATTGCATAGTCATCCCTCCGCCCAATGTTACCGGTATCCTGCACATGGGCCATGCTTTGAACAATACTATCCAGGACATCCTCATCCGTTATCACAGAATGAAGGGGCTTGAGGCCCTCTGGATGCCGGGCACCGACCATGCCGGCATTGCCACGCAGAATGTCGTAGAAAAATCACTTGCCAAAGAGGGTTTAAGCCGGCAGCAATTAGGCCGGGACAAATTCATCGAAAGGGTCTGGCTTTGGAAGGAGCAGCACGGCTCAGCCATAATCCATCAGCTGAAGAAGCTGGGAGCATCCTGTGATTGGGAGCGCGAGCGTTTTACCATGGATCCTGAGTATTCAATTGCAGTTACCGAGGTTTTTGTCAGGCTCTATGAAAAAAAACTGATCTACCAGGGCCAGTATATAATCAACTGGTGCCCGCGCTGCCAGACCGCCTTAAGCGATGAAGAAGCAGCTCATGCCGAGCTTCAGG
>JAQUME010000030.1 GCA_028718245.1 Candidatus Omnitrophota bacterium | reverse complement strand
GCAACCGAAAAAACCTGTTATCCTCAATTTCTTCCTTCCAAACAAAGCTCGCCGGCCTTAAGTTCGCCTTGGCTAGTAAGAATGCCAAACGGCTAAGGCAAATACTGGCCGCGGCCAGAAAAAAACGTGAGAAATTAGGATGATCATAGCTGTTGACGGACCGTCGGGCGCGGGGAAAAGCACAGTAGCCAGGATCTTAGCTAGGAAACTGGGGTCCCTTTATATTGATACGGGAGCTATGTACCGGGCGCTGACTTTAAAGGCCCTGGAGAATAAGATACCCGTCAGCGACGAAAAGCAGATAAATGGCCTGGCAGCCGCGGTGAAGATCGATCTGCGCAATAATCCCGATGGGTCTTTAAGCGTTATGCTTGACGGCCGGGACGTCTCCCTGGATATACGCCAGCCCAGGATCACCCGTTTTGTTTCGGATGTGGCCAAGATAAAAGAGGTGCGGGAGATAATGGTAAAGATGCAGAGAGAACTAGGCCATAAAAAAGATTGCGTGTTAGACGGCAGGGATATCGGAACAGTGGTTTTCCCGGATGCGCAAAAGAAATTCTTTATTGATGCCACTCCAAAGGTCAGGGTAGAGAGGCGCTTCAAGGAGCTTAAAGGGCTTGGCCAGGATGTCACCATTAATGATGTAGAAAATGATCTTTCTAACCGTGACAAGATAGATTCCACCCGCCAGGTTTCCCCTTTACGCAAGGCCGAGGACGCCATTTATATCGACACAAGCGATCTCTCCATAGAGCAGGTCGTAGATAAGATGCTTGAATTTATAAAATAGATGGATAGAACACTGATCAGGAATTTTTCCATTATCGCCCACATCGACCACGGTAAATCCACCCTGGCTGACCGCATCTTGGAAGTGACCGGCGCGGTTGACGTCCGGCATAAAGGCGACCAGCTGCTTGATGATATGGAACTGGAAAAGGAACGCGGCATTACCATCAAGGCCTCAATGGTCCGCTTGAATTATTTCTCCAAAAAATTCAATAAAGAATATATTTTAAACCTGATCGATACTCCGGGCCATGTGGATTTCACTTACGAGGTCTCCAAATCGCTGGCTGCCTGCGAGGGCGCTGTGCTGGTAGTTGATGCCGGGCAGGGGATCGAGGCCCAGACCGTGGCTAATTATTACCTGGCCATGGAAAATAACCTTCATGTTATTCCGGTGATCAATAAGATAGATCTTGTTTCCGCTGATGTTGAACGGGTAAAAAAACAGGTAGAGACGGTGCTGGGTTTTAAAAGTGAGGAGATCATCCTGGCTTCGGCAAAAGAGGGCAAGGGGATAATCGAGATCCTGGACAGGATCGTTGAGACCATTCCTCCTCCAAGCGGGGAGATCGGCAATCCGCTTAAAGCGCTTATTTTTGATTGCCGTTTTGACGCATTCAAAGGGGTGGTTGTCTTCGTGAAGGTCATTGACGGAGAGATTAACCTTAAGACAGGGCTCAAGATGTTCCATACCGGGAAGATCTATAAAATCGAGGAGCTGGGTGTTTTTAAGGACCTGAAATATACCAGCGCGGATTCTTTGACCTGCGGTGAGGTCGGTTATTTTACGGCGAACATGCGCGACCCGCGGGAAGTGGTCATAGGGGACACAATGACGGATGTCAAGAACCCCTGCGCGGAGGCCCTGCCCGGATACCGGAAGCTCAAGCCTTTGGTCTTTTGCGGGATCTATCCGGTAAACCCGGCGGATTTCCCGGAGCTGCGCGACGCCATGGATAAATTAAAGCTCTCCGACGCCTCTTTTGTTTTTGAGCCGGAGAATTCGCAGTCATTCGGAACGGGTTTTCGCTGCGGGTTTTTAGGGCTTTTGCATATGGAGATCGTGCAGGAGCGTCTGGAGCGTGAATATAATCTGAATCTTATTCTCACCGTGCCCAATGTCGTCTACCGGGTAAGGGCCAAAGACGGCACGCTCATTGAGGTGGATACCCCGGCCAAGCTTCCGTCTTCGCAGGATATAGAAGAGGCGCAGGAGCCATATGCCAGCCTGTTGATGATCGTGCCGGTAGATTCCATTGAAGCGGTCTGTGATTTTACCAAATCCCGCAGAGGGATATTTGTGTCAAATGAATATTTAAGCGAAGACCGGGTGAAGGTGGTTTTCCAAATACCGCTTTCGGAGATCATCGTGGATTTTTATGACCGGGTCAAATCCATTACCCGCGGATACGGTTCACTGGACTATGAGTTTAAGGAATATGTGCCGACAAAACTGGTAAAACTTGATATAATGCTTAACGGTCAGGTTTGCGACGCTTTTTCCTCTCTGATGTTCAAAGAGAAAGCGATGTCCCGGGCGCATCTTTTAGTGGGCAAATTAAAAGAACTGATCCCCAGGCAGTTGTTCGAGGTGGCTATCCAGGCGGCGGTAGGAAGCCAGATCCTGGCCTCCGAGAAGGTTCGTCCCGTAGGCAAGCATGCCACGAGTAAATGCTCCGGCGGCGATATCACCCGCAAGCGCAAGCTTTGGGATATCCAGAAAAAAGGCAAGAAGAGGTTAAAACAGTTCGGGAAGGTAGAGATACCGCAAGAGGCATTCCTGGAGGTATTAAAAATATGAGTTTAAAAAAGAAATCCGTATTAAGGGATTGGGTAGAATCCATTATCGTCGCTTTCCTCCTGGCAATGGTCATCCGGGCTTTCGTGATCCAGGCCTTTAAGATCCCGACAGGCTCAATGCGCATGACTTTACTGGAGGGTGACCTGATACTGGTGAACAAATTTATTTACGGGGCAAAGGTGCCTTTTACGAAATTACAGCTCCCGGCGGTGCGAGCGCCGAAAAGGGGGGATGTGGTTGTTTTTATTTATCCGGAAGATAAGAAAAAAGATTTTATTAAGCGGTTAGTCGGCCTGCCCGGAGAAACAATAGAGATTAAAGGTGGCTCGATCTACATTGACGGTAAACCCGCGCAGGAGCCGATCTTTAACCGGATCTATTATTATAACGTGGGTGAATTCGGGGTTGAAGGACAAAAGATCGTTGTGCCCAAGGACAGCTATTTTGTCCTCGGGGATAACTCGGCTTCGTCCAGGGACAGCCGGTACTGGGGGTTTGTGCCGAAGGATAATCTTTTGGGAGAGGCCCTATTAATTTACTGGCCGCCGCAGCGCATAAGGTTGATCAAATGAATATAGCCAATAAAATATCGACATTCCGTATTTTGAGCGTGCCTTTTTTTGTCGCTTGCCTCATTTATTATACTCCGGAAAGGCAATTCCTAAGTACCCTGGCATTAGTGATATTTCTGCTCGGCGTTATCTCAGACGGCTTAGACGGCTTTGTGGCCAGAAAGGCAAAGCTGCAGTCAAAGGCAGGGCTGGTGCTTGACCCGCTGGGTGACAAGCTTTTGCTGATGAGCGCTTTTATATTCTTATCGCCGATCAGCAAATTGGCGGTGAAATTCCCGCTCTGGGTCACTTTTATCGTAATATCCAGGGATGCGATCATTATCCTGGGGGCGGTTGTGATCTATTTAGTCAAGCAGGACCTGAATGTTCACCCGACAAAATGGGGCAAACTCACCACAACCTTCCAGATGCTTTCGGTGGTGTGCGTTTTATTGCAATGGAAATCCTCCGCCTTCCTTTGGTGGATAGCGGTAATTTTCACCGTGATCTCCGGAATAGATTACGTAATGAGGGGCTTTAAGACACTATATGCTTTGGACAATCACCGCGTTACTGGCTAGTTATCTGCTGGGAAGTCTTCCCACCGCTTATATTTTTGGGAAGATTTTAAAAGGCATTGACATCCGCAAGGTCGGCTCAGGCAATGTCGGGGCAACCAATGCTATGCGCGCCTTGGGCAGGGGGCCGGGGATCACCGTGCTGCTTTTAGATATCCTTAAAGGCTTTGCGGCTGTTGTTTTCTTAGCGGATTACTTCAGTGGGAAACCGGTTCTATGGCAGGGACAAAACTTACGTATTATCATGGGGTTATGTTGTATTTGCGGCCACAACTGGACAGTATTTTTACGGTTTAAAGGAGGCAAGGGCATAGCCACTTCTTTCGGTGTATTGCTTGGCCTGGCTTTAAAAATAGAGGGGTTAGGCATTGTGATCGGGATACTAATAGCTGCTTGGCTGCTTGTATTTCTCATTTGGAGGATCGTTTCCTTAGCTTCCATAGTTTCGGCGATAATCCTGCCGGTATCTTTCATATTCTTTAAACAACCTTTTCTTCTGGTCGTAGTGAGTATAATACTCTGCATTTTTGTGATCATCCGCCACAAGTCTAATCTCTCCAGGTTGTTCAAGGGTAAAGAAGAGCGACTTCGTTTTAAATAAAGCAAACGCTTTCTTTTTTTGGCCAAATCCTATTGATTTGGCCTTTTTTTGGCTGCATACTTGTTTTGAAGTTAATAGTACCCCATCAGCCACGAAGGGAGAAAGATGCGTAATCTGCTTTATAAGAATCTGACCTCCCCTGACAGAAGCCGCAGGGTGATCGCCAGCTCTGAGACCGCCGATAAAGAAGGCGTCCACAGCGTGGTGCGCAGGCATTTTGCCTGTGTGGTCAAGCAGGTTGAGAGCGCCAGCGTCTTTAAACCGGAACCCTATCTTTACGTCTTGAAAGAGCGGAACACAAAGCTAAAACGGGAGCATTTCTTCTGCAAGATCAAGGGGAGTATCCTGGCAGTAAATAAAGGAAAGTTATTCCTCATCATTTTTGTGCACACCTTGAACATTGAACTTACCGCAAGCGACGCTAAGCTCAGCAAGCAGCCCAGCTAACCAAACCACCCAAAACAGCACTTTTTCCTTGACAAATCCATTGAATATGGTAAATTTGTAAATAATATTCAATTAACCTTGGTTATGGGGGTAACTCAAGGCTGCCACGTTCGATTTTAATCCGGATTGACTTAAAGGGTCGATGCCGGATTTTTTGTAAATAAGCACTAAAAGGAAGGTTATATTCATGAAAAGAGGATGTTTGAGATATAAGGTCCTGGCGCTGAGTTGTTTGGCGTTCTTGTTCTCGCCTGTTAATCCCGCTCTTGCTCAGGGCCAGGCTGCTCCGTATTTATGCGAACTGGGAAAGAGTTTTTATTCCATGGGCCAGATTGACGAGGCGCTTTCAGAATTCAATAAAGCCCTGCTGGTCGACCCGGATAACCAGGTTGCCAGGGAATATATAAATAGAATATTCGCCGAAACCGTACGCCCTTCGCTTCCGTCAGCCGGCCTTAAGCCGGTTTTTAAGCCGGCAGTAAGTAGTACGCCTGTCCGGGCTCCTGCCGTTAAGCCGGAATTGACAAAAGAGGAAGCGATGGATCTTACCCTTAAAAAACTTAAGCGAAAAGAGGACTTAAGCCGTCCGCCGTACGTTACCATAAAAGGCCTGCCTGAGCGGGATAAAAAAGACAGCCCGAAACTCGGGCCTCTGCGGGTAACCGGGGATATGATGATCAGCTTCGGGGTCACCCCCGATGACTTTATCTGGAAGCGGGCTAATTTTGACCTGAACGAGAAATCAAAAAGTTTCCGCATGAGTTCGGATAACGCTTTTGACAGGCGGTTCAATACCTTTGACCCGCGGATCTACGACAGCCTGAACGTCAACCTGGATACCGAGAATAAGGATGGATTCAATTTCCATACTAATGTTACGGTTGACCCCTGGAGCTTTACCGGCAAAAGCTCTAAGAGCACTATAGCCGGTTCAAACGGGGATCTCGCGGAGGTAGAGCTTTTTTACTGGTCAAACACCGGTTATATCTTGAACAGGACCGTATATACCGGACTTATGGGAGATACAATTAATATCCCGGAAGTAAAAGTGGAAGATGGCCAAATTGACCCGACTACGGTAATAAGCAATAGAACAGGCGCTTCATTCACTATCCCGGGGACAAAGATCTACCGCCAGTTTCAGCCTGTCCGTGAGTTATGGCTGGACTACGCCAATGACCAGAATAAATTGCGCATATTTCCCTTAGCTTACCAGGATCAGGCCTACTCCTCTGATGACCCCATGGGTATAACTAACCATCATATCTGGTGGCAGGATTCTCCCTGGCTGCGTAAATACTCCCCCGGGATTTTTAATTCCGCGGATCCCGGCGGCCCCAGCTTTACCAAGGGTATCTGGGATGACACCTTATCATTTATCTCTAAGGATTCTACGGGAAGGTATCTGACCGGCCTGCGCGGCTTTTCTTATTCATTCCAGCCGCAGGAGGAAACTACATTCGATACCACTTTTGCCACGCCCAAGCATCTCTGGCAGGATTACGGGGAGGTTGATAACGTGATCAATGCCACCAGGATCAAACATCATTTGACTGATAATTTCATGGTCGGAGGAACTTTTACCGGGCGATTAGGTTATAAGGTCGAAGAGGATAATGAACTGGACAGCCAGAATTACGTCGGCGGCCTTGACTTCGGTTATGAGATCGCCGACGGCTTAAAGGCTCAAGGTGAGGTATTGACCTCGCAGTCATTTTACGACCAGAGCAATTCAGATTATAAAACCGACGCCAGAGGCAATGCCTATTACCTGTCTTTTGTTACCCGTTATCCCCGCCAGAGCATCATGGACCTGAGGTACGGGTATGACGAGATATCCCTGGATAAAACCGAGTCATTCCTGGTAAAATCCAAATTTTACCTTAGCCGTATGGACAGAGGTTTTGATGCTTCATTGTCAAATTTTCATAATACGCGCCAGGATACCTTTTGGTCCAGGCATATCCATTTCCGCAGGCCCTTTGATTATTATTATGCCGGTTTGGACAAGCCCTCCACCAATTGGGATGAGCTTAATGCCACCAGGATCGGGGATGGTATCGACGCCGGCAGGAATGTGGTGGGATTCAGGGTTGAAACCGTGCTTGAGGATTGCTTCACCAATCTTTTTGACGTGCGCAATGTGCATGATGTCAACGGAAAGTTCATTGAAAATGTGGTGCGCGAGGAGCTGACTTTAAAGCTCACCGATAAACTTACCGCCAAGGGCCTGGGTATTTACCAGAAGCTTCCCCACACGGTGGCAGGCACGGATCCTTTTATCTATGACGGAAATACCGGGAAGTTTTTCATTAACAACTCCGTGCCGGACGGACAGGACCCGACACTTAAGACCGGATCATTCGGCCTTAATTATGACCTTTTTGACTGGTTAAGCATAGACGGGATATATGAACGTACCAATGATTATTATCTGGCATATGACGGGTTTCCGGCAAATACCTTAAGGAATGATACTACTCTTGGCGGGACTTTTTTCCAGGACGGCAAGCTTTATCGTTTCCGCGACCCTTTTCTCTTTAGCCAGGGGGTTTTCCCTCAGGCGCCTTATGAGTTTTTTAATGTTTTCAAGACGGGTTTAAGGATGCAGCCCCTGGAGAACATGGATGTTTATCTGGATTACACGCGCAATACTTTTGAAAGCGCGGGGCAGAATTCAGACAGCATGAACCATGTCGGGATAGAAATGGCTTATATGCCTACGCCAAAGCTGGGTCTGGCGCTTAAATACACCTATTCCCGGTGGCAGGATACTGCTCGCCTGGTCGCCGGAGATACCAAACTCAGAGGTTACCATAATTTCTTCGGGGAATTCAGATATTTGCCTTCCAAAGATGATGAATTTACCTTCCAGTACGGGGAGGGTAATACCAGCACTATCGGTAACTCCACCCTTGATCCTTATGGCGGCACCTTGCTCACCATAGATACCGCCCATATCTTCCGCGCCTACTATCGCCGCAGATTTTAGATAGGGACGTCTTTAAATCCAATCGTAAGGGTGTCCCCTGTCTGACGTAACAGTGACGAAGGGGACACCCTTAGCTTTGGTTGCAAAGACGTCCCCCGATTGGGTTTAAGAACGTCCCTGTTATTCCAAGTAAATATTGATTTTTTTAACCTGGCGGGACCTTATTTTTTCAGCTAAAGGAGAAGGGATAACGCTGGAATTTATCTCTATGGGTTCTTCTTTCTCAAAAAGTTCTATTTTCCTGATCTTAGCCGCGTTCTTTCCAAAGGTATTTTTTCTTTTCGGATTATGGTAAGTAACGGGTATGCGGCCCAGGAAGTTAAAAACGTAGGTTCCTTTTTTGTCAAACAGCCATCCTGCCAGGTTCGGTTTAAAGCACAGATTAAGCCGGCCATTCTCTTCCAAGATAAAGGGTTTGGCCCCGACATTCATGATCAGCCAGATCTGCAGGAACTCCGCGGTTGAACCGGAGAGCCTGGCCACAAAGCCATTGCCATGCAATTTCTTATCCGGGAAAGCGCTGCTTACTAAAAATGAAGAGTTCTCCAGTATGCTGCGGCCGTATCTTTTGGGATCCTGAAAGGGGATAAGCACATTTTTGAATTCCGAATAAAATTCTTCAATCAGGCCGGTCTTAAGCAGCTCAAGGATATACTTATACTCCATATGCAGCCAGATGGATTCATTTTCCAGCCATCCCGGGGTAAACACCCTGCACCTGCCGATCTCCTCCGGCATGCTCGCAAGTGAAGCAGTCACCTTATACATTTTTAATTTCCTGTCAAAAAGAGGGCTTTTCTTAGCCGCTTTATAAAGTTCAACCGCTTGTTCAGTATTTTGAGAGAGCCGTAAGGCGTGCATTTGGCCTTCCAGGAAAAGAGGGAGAGGCTTTTGAGAGAATTTTTTAGGCATTACATAATGTTCTTTAACCAGCTCATATTCTGCGACCTGGTTGATAAAGTAGGAATAATATATGCCTTGTGCCTTATTAAAGGCCTTTTTTAATCCCGATCCCACCTTAAGTATAGCGTCATCCAGAAAGGTGATCAGTTTTCCTACCGGTACGGCTGTCTCGTTGCCGGAGAAACCCAGGCGCGTATTATAACGGTAGGTTTCTTTGGCATTATTGCTTTTATCCCAATAGATAAATGGTTCTTCCTGGAATAAAGGCGCCAGTTCTTCAATAAATTTAGCAACCTCTTCAGCCAGCTCGATTTTTTCTATCCGGCAGTTCTCCATGTTCTGTTTTATGTTAACCAGCAGGCGCTTTAATTCAAAGGTTTCGCAGGTGGATGAGCCAAAGAGCGCAGGCAACCCGTTAAGTGAATCAAACCAGTTGGGCTTATTGGCTTCCATTTCAATGCCCACGCCAAAGGGGTCAAGCGAGGCAAGCTTGTTTGCCGCCAGGCACAAGAGCTTAGCGATCAATGTCGTATAGTAGATATCTCCTGTCCCCTTACGGGTCCTTAAAAGATGCGGGTTCTCCGGCCGTTTGCGCAGCATTTCTCTTTTAGCGCTATCCGGGACAAGGGAGTGGAGCTGGCGCACCTGGCTGTTGTGAATAATATATTTTTCTGAGCGCGGCCTCACAGCTTCCGCGTTGTCGTAAAATGAGAATATTTTATCGCCGAAGAACAACTCATTGGATTTTTCCGGATAAAGTCCCAGGTAGCTGTCGATCAGGTCCAGATTATACGCCCAGTGGTCGGTCCAGAAACCCTCTCCGTGTTCAGCCTCCTGCGATTTTAAGGAAGAGGAGAGGATGAGGTCCAGGAAATTATCATAACCTTCCTTAAGGTTGATCCTGTGTTCTTCGATAAAGAAGATCAGCTCTCCGGGTGTAAATGGTTTCTTAAGGAATTGCCCCAGCTTATCAATATCTTTTGTTTCAAGCATTGCACCCAGCAGCTCATGCAGGTTTAGATTATCCTTAAGCCGAAAGTTTACCCCCTTGATTATCAGAGGATTGAACCCGTCACTCTGGATCAGGTTCATAAAGAAAACAATATTTTCATCTTTGACCTGGGGGTTAAACCAGGGATCACTCCTGCGGTTCTGGTTCATGTCCCTGTAATTTCCGTTGCCCTGTGAAAAATAGGCAGGCTGCAGCTGGAATTTATTATAGTCCCGCTCCAGGTCCCCGTGTTTGCGGGAATAGAGGTAAAATACCGTGCCGGATTTGGATACCTCCGGGTAGCCCCCGCGCATGATATTGTCCAGATAGGTTTGTCCGGCGTAGAGGTCAAAGCGGAGCTGGCTGCTTTTAGTGGCGATCTCATCTTTGAGGCTGCCGATAAGCTTGAGATTCTCGTAAAGCTTATTTTCCGCATATCCGAATTTCGTAATTTTAGGTACCAGGATGTTTAGGGTTTTTGCGTCCCTGGCCTGGCCGATCAAAGAATAAAATGTTTTCGTTTCGCCGGGCTTTAATTCCAGGCTCATCAAGAGAAAAGCGCCGGGGGTTTTGCTCCTGGTTATCTGCCCGGAGGGATAAGTGAAATTTGCCTTAGCCAGGAATTCCGCCGGGTAAGAAAAATCGGTTACCGCTCCGAATACAGAGGCCGGGTCCACGATCGGCCGGATCAACTCTGCCTTTGTGCCTTTAAAATGAAAGCCCAGGTAAAAATTACCTTCATTAATATGCACGACCTCCGGCCGGTCGGAAGGGTCAACCTCCAGCTTATAGAAAGGGATGTCATTATCCAGGTTATCTATCTTCATCCAGGCCTCGATAGTCCGGCCGAGGTCTTTTAAGAAAAAGTGATGCGTGCCGAAAGGGACGATCTGGGGAAGTCCGTCAATAAGCTGCAGCTTTTTGGGTTTAGCTCCGGTGTTCTCTACAGTGACGGTGCGGCTTAAACCTGCGTAGGCGTCATTAGGGATATTAAAGTACTCTACCCGGGTTTTAAGGCCAAGGGTGTAGTTTTCTTCCTCAAGGATCAATTCCCCTGACCCCATAGCCATGGAATTTGTTATCCGGTATTTGAGGTTCGCGCAGCCATTGTGGAAAGGTTCATAGAAAGAAGTTTCTTTGGCGGATTTGATCTTAATAAAGGTCCTGAATCCGTGGCTTGAAACGAGCTGCCAGGATTTATTCGCCGGGAAGAATTCCAGGATAGCGTGGTCTTTATCTTTGGTGCCGAAACTGCAGATGCATTGGCCGCGGTTGACGTAGAAGACCCACATAGGTATCCCGTATTTGCCGGCGATACCCGGGAAAAAATTGGCAAAGGGTTTGGAGTAATTGTAATTCTCAATGACAAACTGGCCCTTTTGATTGAGGCGGTATTTTGGTTTGGGTTGTCCGGGTTTTTTTCTCATTTTAAGATTAAGCTAATTAGGGGTATTTTACACACTTTCCCGGCTTTGTCAATGGGGTAGCGGCTCATCAGCGGACTGTCGAGGCTTACCTCTCGTGAGCACCGCAAGCCACGCCCCTGCGAAAAAATATTGCATAAACATTAAAAAGTAATATAATAATTTATGTAATCCAATTTAACCCATAATGCTTGATAGCCTAAAAGCCAGTAAATCTTCCCAAGCAGTACCGACTCTCTCTCTCTCTCTCTCTCTCTCTCTGAGGGAAGCAACTCGCTCACTAGTCCCCATAAGAAACATGGTTTTACCCTCGTAGAGCTTATAATCGTTATAATCCTCGTAGGTATCCTTGCAGCCATAGGCATTAGTCAGTATTCTCTTACAGTTGAGAAAGGACGAACTGCGGAAGCCAAGGTACGTATAGGCGCTATGAGAACCCTCGCTTACAACTATTACCTTGAGAATGGTTCGTTAACCGGCATGCAGAATGCAGATGTGGGGGTGGACGGGATTTGCGCATCCACCGACTTCTATAGGTATACCGTGGGGGTATATGGTACCTATGCGGATTTGTATGCGGCCAGGTGCACCAGGGGCGGCAAGACGCCCAACGCCTCTAGGGTGTACCTTTACTTTCTGTCGTATTATCCGGGTACGGGTCAGAGCGACTGGCACTGTCGGTACTGGCCTCCCGACGGTTCACCGTGCTTCGGTCTGCCGTATTAGTAGTTTTAGTGTCTGGATCTGGTCGGGGGTGTGCTTTCCAGAAGTCGTCTATTTGGTCTTTGAACTTTCGCTCTTTGAAATACCTCGCCGAAAGGCGAACAAAAATGAAATTTGAGTATATAGGAAATGGGGTCAGAATTATTTATTAAATAAATAATTCTGACCCCATTTTCCTTATGTTGACTTTCGAGGTAAAGAATGTTAAAATAACCGAACCTTGGAGAAAATATGGCCATAGATAAGGAAACTGTAAAATATGTAGCGCATTTGGCGCGTATCGAATTGCAGTCCGATGAGCTGGAAAAGCTCTCCGGCCAACTGCATGATATCCTGGGTTTTATCGATAAGCTAAGCACCCTGGATACCGATCAAGTCAATCTCTCAAGCCATATCCTGCCGATAAGCAATGTGCTGCGCGAGGATAAACCGCATGGGTCTTTATCCCCGGATAAGACCCTGGAAAATGCCCCGGCAAAAAAAGGAAATTTCTTCAGCGTCCCGAAGATACTGGAATAATCATGGAATTAAACCAGCTTACGGCTCATGAGTTAATAGATAAACTTAAGGGTCAGCAAACTACTGCTTCCAGCGTCCTTGACGCTCTTTACAGCCGCATACAAAAGGTTGAGCCAGCCGTCAAGGCATATGTCAGGGTTGAGGAAGCAAAAAAGCCCGTCTTAAAGCCGCAGCCCGGTTCTTTGCTCAAAGGCCTGCCCATTACCATTAAGGATAATATCTGCACGGAGGGAATCAATACAGAATGCTGCTCTAAAATACTTCAGGGTTTTCGTCCTCCATATGATGCCACTGTTATTAAAAAACTAAAAAATGCAGGCGCTGAAA
>JAQUME010000029.1 GCA_028718245.1 Candidatus Omnitrophota bacterium | reverse complement strand
ATCGCCGCCTCTACCGCGCGCCAGGTGATCATCCAGAAGATGCGCGAGGCGGAGAAGGATGTGGTTTTCAGCGAATTCCAGAACCGCGTGGGAGAGATCGTCAGCGGCACGGTCTACCGCTTTGAAAAAGGCAATATTATCGTGGATCTCCTCGGAAAAGCCGAGGGCATCCTGATCAAGCGCGAGCAATCGCCTGCCGAGGATTTCAAGCAGGGCCAGCGCATCCGGGCGTATGTCGTAGAGGTAAAGAAGGATGTCAAGGGCCCGCAGATCATTTTATCCCGGGCGCACCCTAATCTGGTCAAAGAGCTCTTTGAGCTGGAGGTCCCGGAGATCTACGAGGGGATCGTGGAGATAAAAGCCATATCACGCCAGGCAGGGGAGCGCACCAAGATAGCGGTCTCTTCAAAGAATGATAAAGTTGATTCGGTCGGCGCCTGCGTGGGCATGCGCGGAAACCGGGTAAGAAATATCGTTAACGAGCTGCAGGGGGAGAAGATCGATATCGTCCGCTATAATGACGATGTGCGTGAATATATCAAGGCCGCGCTTTCTCCGGCCAAGGTCTCTGAGATAAAACTGGATAAAGAGAAGATGAAGGCATCGGTGGTAGTTGATGATGATCAGCTTTCACTCTCTATCGGCAAGCACGGCCAGAATGTGCGCCTGGCATCGCGCCTGGTGGGCTGGGAGCTGGATATCCGCACCAAGAGCATGATCGCCGCCGAGGCGCTCGGAGGTGTGGGTGAGAAAAAGGCCGCTCCCGAAGCCGAGGTAGAGGAAGAGAAGGCAGCGGAAAAGCCGAAGAAGGCAAAAAAAGAAGCTGCCAAAAAAACGGTTAAAAAAGCAGGCAAGAAAAAAGAAACAGCTTCTTTGGAAGGGCTCTCGGGTGTGGGAGAGAAGATCATTGCCAGCCTCGAAAAAGCGGGCATCAAAAGTATAGATGATATTCTCAAGGCCAAAGTAGAAGGTTTAATGGAGATCAAAGGCATCGGAGAGAAGAAAGCCCAAAAGATCATCGCCGAAGCCAAGAAACTATCTTAATCTAAAATAAAAGGAAGAGATCATGCCCAAAACAAAAAAAGAAAAACCAGCGGCTAAAAAAACAGCTAAACCCAAGGCCAAAGCCCCACCCAAGGTTAAAAAAGTTATTGCCAAAGCGCACCCGGTAAAACCAAAAACCGCTCACCCGCCGGTTAAGCATAAGGCTGTGGCGCACGTTCACGCCAAAGCTGCCAAGCCTAAGCCCCCTGTTTTGCACGCAATAAAACATGAACCCAAGCCTGTTCATAAGCCTGAGATAAAACAAGAAGTAAAGCCTGCAGCTTTGGTAAGCGGAAGCCAAACTGCGGCCCTCCGGCCCGAAATAAAACCTGTTCATAAGCCCGAACCTAAGCCGGTGGTTGTGCCTCAAGCCGCGCCTGCACCTGCGGCTTTGGCAAGCGGAAGCCAAACCGCGGCTCTCCAGCCTGCTCCGGGTAAAGAGATCGAGCTTGAGCTTCCGATCACAGTCAAGGACCTGGCTATAAAATTGCAGGAGAAGCCCTCGGTGATCATCAAACATCTTATGAGCATGGGGGTAATGGCAGGGATCAACCAGTCCCTGGATGAAGCGGCAACAACCAAAATATGCCTGAAATATAACTGCGCGGTCAAAAAAGCCCCGGATGCCGAAGAGATCGCCTTGCAGCAGTATAAAGAAAAAGATTCCAGCGATAAGCTTAAACCCAGGCCGCCGATAGTTACTTTCATGGGCCATGTTGACCACGGCAAGACCTCTTTGCTTGACGCCATCCGCAAAACCAAGGTTGCCGAAGGGGAGCACGGCGGGATCACCCAGCATATCGGCGCCTACCGGGTTATCCTTCCCGAAGGGGAGATCACTTTTCTGGATACGCCGGGCCATGAGGCATTTACCGCTATGCGCGCCAGGGGCGCAAGTATCACGGACATCGTGGTCCTGGTAGTTGCCGCCGATGACGGGATAATGCCGCAGACCCAGGAGGCCATTGACCATGCCCGGGCAGCCGGGGTTTCCATAATCGTGGCCATAAATAAAATAGACAAGCCGCAGGCGGATATTGACATGGTCAAGAAACAGTTGTCCGAAGCAGGCCTGATGGCTGAGGATTGGGGAGGCAAGACCATTACTGTACCGGTCTCTGCCAAGACCGGAGCGGGCATAGATAATTTACTGGAGATGATCCTTCTGCAGGCAGAGGTCATGGAGCTAAAGGCAAATCCCGAGCGGCCTGCCAGCGGTGTTGTCGTAGAAGCAAAAATGGCCAAGGGCAGAGGCCCGGTAGCTACCTTGCTTGTGCAGAACGGCACTTTGCACCTGAACCAGAATATAATCGTGGGTAATTTTTACGGAAAAGTCCGGGCAATGCTTAATGACCGGGCCCAGGCAGTAACGGTTGTGGGCCCTGCCTCTCCGGTAGAGGTCCTGGGGATAAGCGCTATTCCCTCTGCCGGGGACCAGTTCTTTGTGATCGAAGATGAGAAGCAGGCAAAAGAGCTGGCAGAGGCGCGCGCGGAAAAAGAAAGGCTGCACCAGGTAAAGACCGTCAAGCGCGTCAACCTTGAAGAGCTGCATGTCCAGATCCTCGCCGGTGAGATCAAGGAGCTTAAGTTGATCATCAAGGCGGATGTCCAGGGCTCTCTTGAGGCGATCAAAGATACATTGGATAAACTGAATGTCTCGGAGATAAAGATAAATATAATCCATTCCGGGGTAGGCAATATCAATACTTCCGACGCGATGCTGGCGATAGCCAGTGACGCGCTGATCCTGGGATTTAATGTCAGCGCCGATGACCTGGCCAAGGAGCTGGTTTCCAAGGAAGGTGTTGATGTAAAGATCTACAATATTATTTATGAACTTGCCAACGATATCAAGGCCGCGGTGGAAGGTATGCTTGAGCCGAAGCTTAAGAAGGTATTTTTAGGCAGGGCTGAAGTGAGGAAGGTCTTTAAGCTATCCAGGTCAGGTATAATCGCCGGATGTTTCGTGACCAAGGGCAAGTTCAACCGGAACAGCCTTATAACCCTGGTGCGTAACGGCCAGGTTGCTTTTGAGGGCAAGCTCTCCAGCTTAAAGCGTTTTAAGGATGATGTGCGCGAGGTCGCCGAGGGTTTTGAATGCGGGATGAGCATCGCCGGATTTGACCAGCTTATGGAAGGGGACATCATCGAGGCCCACGACATAGAGAAGATTGCCAGGAAATTATAACTATGGCCAAAAAACGAATATTGAGCGGGATGCGTCCGACAGGCAAGCTGCACCTGGGCCATTTGGCCGGGGCTTTGAATAACTGGATAAAACTCCAGGATGAATATGATTGTTACTTTATGGTTGCGGATTGGCACGCGCTGATGTCGGAGTATGAAAACCCCGAAAATATCAAAGCCAACATCTTGGATAACGTGGTTGACTGGTTATCCTGCGGGATCAACCCCGATAAATCCGTGATCTTTATCCAGTCCGAGGTACCGGAGCACCTGGAGCTTTTTTTTATCCTTTCGCTGATCACCCCCTTAGGCCTGCTTGAGCGCTGCCCTACTTACAAAGAGCAGCTGCGCGAGATCTCTAACCGGAATTTAAGCACCTACGGGTTTTTAGGGTATCCGGTATTGCAGGCGGCAGATATCCTGCTTTATAAAGCCGATAGCGTGCCGGTAGGCGAGGACCAGCTTCCGCATCTGGAATTGACCCGGCAGATCGTGCGCAAGTTTAACCATCTTTATCCGGTTAAAAAAGAAAATGTCTTTCCCGAACCCAAGGCCCTGCTTACCGAAACCCCCCGGCTTATGGGCTTAGACGGCCGCAAAATGAGCAAGAGCTACAATAATTATATCGCCTTATCCGAGGAGCCGGAGGTTATCCGGAAAAAGATCCAGAATATGTTCACTGACCCCGAGCGCATCCGTTTGACCGACCCCGGCCATCCGCACAAATGCAATGTCTTTAGTTATTACTCGGTATTTTTTCCGGAGATGAAACCCGAGACGGAAAAGCGCTGCTCTAAATCCGCCATCGGCTGCACTGATTGCAAGAAGGAGCTGGCCGCAAAGATCATCGGCTTATTAGCCCCTATCCAGGAAAATAGGAATGCTTTACTTAAAGATAAAAAACGCTTACTCGATATATTGTCGGCGGGAAAAATAAAGGCCTCTAGCGTTGCCTCCAAAACCATTTCAGAGGTAAAGGAGCTGCTTAAGATATAGCCATGAATTATAAAATAAGATTGGATATGTTTGAAGGCCCGCTTGACCTTTTGCTCTACCTGGTAAAAAAGGACCATCTTAATATTTACGATATACCGATAGCCAAAGTCACCCGGCAGTACCTTGAGTATATTGACCTAATGAAGCTTCTGGACCTGAATATCGCAGGGGAATTCCTGGTCATGGCAGCAACCCTCATGCAGATAAAATCCAAGATGCTGCTCCCGGCTGAAGAATCGGTAGAGGAGGAGCAGGAGGATCCAAGAGCTGAGTTAGTTAAGAGGCTCCTGGAGTATGAAAAGTTCAAGCAGATCGCCGAACAGTTAAGGGAAAAAGAGCTCACCCAGCAGGATGTTTTTAAGCGGCCCAAAACCGAAAGCCCTGCCCCCGACATAAAAGAGGACGGCAAAAAAGAGGTCTATTTTGAGGCCAGCATATTTGACCTGATCAGCGCTTTCTCCCGGGCGGTAAAGGATATTCCCAAAGAGGTTTTCTATGAGGTCATCAAAGACCAGTTCACCGTTGAGCAGAAGGTGCATGAGATCCTGCATCTTCTCCTGGTAGAGCAGGAGGTCAGGCTTTCAGCATTATTCAGCACGGTTAAAAGCAAAATGGAGATAATCGTGGTGTTCCTGGCGGTTTTGGAGCTGGCAAAAATGAAGGAAATAATCGCCAGGCAGGACGCGGCTTTTGAAGAGATAACCATATCCAGGAACAAGGAAAATATCATACCCTATGAGCGAAGAGACCAGGCAGACCCTGCTTAAGGCTAATTCGGTGATCAACGATATCAAAGAATCCGAAGAGGATGTGGTATTAAACATATCCCTAAGGCCCAAGAAATTTGCTGAATTTGTGGGCCACAAGGATGTGGTGGACAACCTGAAGATCGCTATCCAGGCAGCCAAGCAGAGAAAAGAGCCCCTGGAGCATGTGCTTTTAAGCGGCCCTCCGGGCCTGGGCAAGACCTCTCTGTCGCATATTATTTCACATGAGATGGGGGCTAAGATCACCGCCACCAGCGGCCCGGCTATTGAGCGGGCCGGAGACCTGATCGGCATACTCACTAACTTAGAAAAAGGAGATATCCTTTTTATAGACGAGATACACCGGATGTCCAAGGTGGTAGAGGAGTTCCTGTATCCGGCGATGGAGAGTTTCCAGATAGATTTTGTGATCGATAAAGGGCCCTATGCCAAGACCATTAAATTCAACCTCAAGCCCTTTACCCTGATCGGCGCTACCACCCGCACCGGGCTATTGGCCGCTCCTTTACGCGCCAGGTTCGGTATTTTCTATAACCTTGATTTTTATAAAATAGAAGAGTTGGCTAAAATTATCAGGAATTCAGCCGTGCTATTGGCGGTTGAAATTGATGAAGCGGCTTCTTTAGAGATCGCCAGGCGAGCCCGCGGCACACCCAGGGTTGCTAACCGGCTTTTGCGCCGGGTGCGGGATTATTCGCAGGTATTAAAGATCAAAAAGGTTGATGCTCCGGCTGCTTGCAAGATACTTAATGACCTGGGCATAGACCAGGCAGGCTTTGATGACCTGGACCGCAAGGTTCTAAAATTGGTGATTGAGGTATTTAACGGCGGGCCGGTGGGGGTTGAATCCCTGGCTGCCAGCTTAAATGAAGAGACCGACACTATAGCCGATACAGTTGAGCCCTATCTTTTAAAAGCCGGGTATTTAAAACGCACCTCCAGGGGAAGATTAGCGACTAAAAAGGCCTACGAGCATTTCGGTTTAAAATTCAACAAAGAAGAGCAGCAAGAGGCCTTTTAGTTTTTGTAAGCGATGAAGATATTATTGCATACCTGCTGCGCGCCCTGTCTGATCTATCCGCTTCAAAGCTTGCAAGATAAAGGATCCAAGGTCAAAGCGTTTTATTATAATCCAAATATCCATCCTCTTAGCGAATACAAAAAGCGCAAAGAGGCGCTTGAGGCATTAAGCAAAGAGCTGCAGGTAGAACTTGAATCGCCGGAATACCAGCCTGCCGAATTCTTCCAGGCGATCAATACCAAAGAAGAAAGGCCTGAGCGCTGTGCTGTCTGCTGGTCTTTGCGCCTGGGTAAGACAGCCAGACAGGCAAAGGAGCAGGGATTTGACGCCTTCACCTCAACTTTGCTGGTCAGCCCTTATCAGGATCAGGAGATGTTGAAAGAGCTGGGCAGCAAGGCAGCCAGTGAAGCAGGGATAGAATTTTATTATGAAGATTTCCGTCCCGGATTTAGAAAGGCCCATGATGAAGCGAAATCCAAAGGTATTTACTGTCAGAGATATTGCGGATGCATTTATTCGGAGATCGAACGATGCAAAAAACCGGCCAAAAAATGAGGAATAAATCAGCATTTTTATTTTTAGCCTTTTTTCTGTTTACTTTACCTCCGGCTTTGGCTGGCGAAAGCCAAACCACAGTCCGCCAACCAATGAATTTTGCGCAAAGCAAAGAAGTTCCGGAAAAAGAGGCCGCAAGCATAGAGGTCAAGGAAGCTTCCCGCCGGGGGGTGTGGATCTCGGTGTTTTCGGCCAAATCAGTGCTTTATTCAAAGGAGGGGGTGAGTAAGCTGATCGCCCAATGCAAAAAGGCAAAGATCAATGAGATCTACCTGCAGTTTTTACAATCCGGCAATGCCTATTATGATTCAAAGATCTGCAACAGGTCAAAATACGAACAGATGGTCAAGGCAGCCGGGATGGACACGCTGGATCTATTGCTCAGGGAGGCCCAGGAGAATAATATCAAGGTCTTTGCCTGGGTTAATGTCCTTAGCCTGGGCATTAACGAGAAGGCGGAGATCTTAAGCAAATTCGGGAATTCCATTTTAACCCGCGATCAGCATGGAAGGCCCTCAAAAACCGATTCCAAACTGGAACTGGATAAATATTATTTGAAGGAGGACCAGATATTCTTAGAACCGGGTGACCCCAGGGTAGAGGAGTATGTCCTGAATATCGTTAACGAGATCATTAACCGTTATCCCTTGATCAGCGGGATACACCTGGACTATGCTCGTTACCCGTCCCCTGTACCCTTCATACCGGGTTCAAGGTTTATAAAGTTCGGCCTGACTTACGGATACGGCCCAAAGAACGTGGAGCGTTTCAAGGAGAAGACCGGGCTTAATGTCCTGGAAACTTTAAATAACGAGGATGAATATCTGGCCTGGGATAACTGGAAGCGCCAGCAGATCACGGAATTGGTGCGCAAGATCTCAAGCTTAGTCAAAGTCAAGTCAGCCGATCTTCTGGTCTCCTGCGCGGTAATTCCGCTTACCGAACGGGCATACTCTAATGCCTTCCAGGACTGGTCATTCTGGCTTGAAGAGGGGATCATTGATTACGCGGTATTGATGGCCTATACCAAGGATAACCAGTTTGCCAAGGAGGTAGTTAAATCCGCCCTTGGCCACCGGGGCAAAGGAAAAATATATATGGGAATGGGCCTGTTCCTGATGAAGAATAACCCGGACCTGTTTTTTAACCAGTATAAGATTATCACGGAGCTAAATCCCGACGGGATCGTATTCTTCTCCATTGACGATCTAAACGATAAGATAATCGGTTATCTGAATTAAATCCACCTTCCTTGCCTAATGCTTAAACTCTCTGAATTTGATTACCCTCTCCCCAAAGAGCTGATCGCCCAGTATCCCCTTAAAAACAGGCAGGATTCCCGGCTCTTGGTCGTCAACCGCAAGGAGAATAAACTTATCCACGGTGTATTCAAGAATGTCGTATCTTTCTTAAACAAAAAAGATCTTTTGATCCTTAATGACACCAAGGTATTGCATTGCCGCCTGATGGGTAAGAAAGCAACCGGGGGGCGGGTTGAGATTTTGTTGACCCGCAGGCTGAATTCTACGAATTTTTCCTGCCTGGTCCAGCCAAGCCGCACCAAGCCCGGGGAAAAGATTTTTTTCGCCGAGGGCAAAGTCACCGGCATATTAACTAAGCGTGGGGAGATAAGCTTTAAAGCAGCTGACGCAGACAGCATATATAATTATGGCATCGTGCCTTTGCCTCCTTATATAAAACGCGAGCCCGAGGATGCGGATAAGGTCACTTATCAGACGGTTTATGCCAAGAATGAGGGAGCGCTTGCTTCGCCGACTGCGGGCCTGCATTTTACACAGGATTTACTTCAAGAAATTCAAATTCTGGGAATTGGCCTGGCTTATGTAACCCTGCATGTGGGTTTAGGCACGTTCCGGCCGGTCAAAACTGAAGATATCCTGGAGCATAAGATGGAGCCGGAGCATTTTGTTGTGCCTGAAGCGACAATTAAGGCCATTGAACAAACAAAGGCAAAGGCCGGCAGGATCATTTGCGTCGGCACAACCTCTTTAAGGGCTTTAGAAACATATGCATCCGGCAAAAAAGAAGGGGACACTAACCTTTTTATTTATCCGGGATATAAGTTTCAATTAGTTGACTGCCTGCTGACTAATTTTCATTTGCCAAAGACAACACTTTTTATGCTGGCCTGCGCATTTGGCGGAGAACAGCTGATCAAGCAGGCGTATCAAGAGGCGGTGGACAAGAAGTACAGGTTTTACAGCTACGGCGACGCAATGCTTATCCTTTAATTCAGGGACACATTACTTAATTCAGCGTCTGCCTTGGCTTGTTTCTCGCAGGGACGCTCGTTTTGCCCCAGCGTGGCAAAACTCGCTCGGGTCGGCTGGCGTCGCTCTCCGCCTTCGGCGGAACCGTGCCCGCTCCTGGCCTCCACGCCCTGCTCGAAACCAAGCCAAGCCATCCGCTAAGCGACATATTTCATCGGGTGATAGTAAATAGCTGCAAACCTAAATTAAAAGGAAAGCTGACAATAGAAAGGGTGAATCAATGGATACTATGGAACTAGTGTGTAAAAATAGAGAGAGGATCTATTGGATAATCTTCTTTGTCGGGGTTGTTCTGTTTATTTGGTCATGTATAGCTAGAGTTTTTTCTTGGGAATTAGCGTTGTCGTCATTTCCGATTGTAGCCAGCATTACGGCGGCATATTTGTGGATTCGTTTAGATATATGGCGTACCAAAAAAACAATTGGAGAGTTGGCTGATTCAAATAAAACAATTGAAACTGATTTAATATCCCGGAGAGCCGATAGTTTAGTCGTGTTTGCCCTGCTAGTAGTTGTGGCGATAGCCGATTCTTTTAAGGAAAGCCCAAAGCTAGACTGGCGAGCCTTCTGGGGAATATTATTTATGTTTGTTCCAGTTAGTAACTGGATCGCACGGGGGATAGAAAGAAATCAGTTGCCAAATAAAGAAAATAAGAGTTTCGTTAAGGACCTTGCCACTATGATTGAAAACAAAGCTGGCCGTATTCAAGTAGTTAGTATTTTTATTACGGCTATTGCTACAGTATTTATGGCCATTACTTCTTGTCAAAGTGTCCACATTAGCAAGAATGTCGCAAAAATTGCCCAAGAATCAATTGCAATTTCAGAAAGACTTACAAATCAAGATTTAAAAAGACTACAAGCAGAATTGCGGCCGTATTTAATTATTAAATTAGAGCCTGGAGAAGATGAGTTTTTAAGAAAGGACGGCAATAGCCAACAGTTTTTTATTTGTTGCTACAATGATTCATACCTGATTCTTCCATTCAAAATTAAAAATGTTGGAAAACTTCCCGCAATAAATATTAAAGCCCAATATGACAGCCCCACTCAACATGATGTATCTTTTGAACTAGGGGAGAATAATATTTCTCCTGATTCTGAAACATCCGAAACCTTCCGGCCCCATATTAACATTGCAAGCATAGTTAATGATGATAAAAGCGAGATATTTGAAATAACCTTAAAGATCGCATACATGGGTAATGAAGAACTCGATCCTCGAGTGTATTATTCACTTTTAAAATTGAGCATAGTTAAAAGAGGTAAAGATAGATATGATATAAAAGGTTCAGATTTTAAGTTTGGTTTTGAGCAAGATGTCAAGAAATAGAAAGCGGTTTTAATTTGTATAGCGGATGGCTTGGCTTGGTTTCGAGCAGGGCGTGGAGGCAAGGAGCGGACACGGTTCCGCCGAAGGCGGAGAGCGACGCCAGCCGACCCGAGCGCAGTTGCGGCTCGCTGGGCCGCAACAAGCGTCCCTGCGAGAAACAAGACAAGGCAGCCGCTGAGTCGGGGGAATTATAATTGACAAAAGATTGGCTAGGCAATAAACTAATTGTATGAAGAATAAAATCTTAGTATTACCGCCAAAATCTTTGTCAAGATCATTTACCTTAATTGAGCTAATAGTAGTAATAATCATCGTAGGGATACTTGCGGCGGTAGGCATGACCCAATATTCTAAAGTGGTGGAAAAAGGACGCCAAGCTGAAGCGAAGACGAATTTGGGATTAATGCGTCAGCTCGCCTATGAATATAGATTAGAAAAAGGAACAATATCCGGCATTACTAATTCTGATTTGAACGTAGGAACAGATCCAAACCAAATTCCTGGCGTATGTAGAAATACTCACTATTTTTACTATGGCATCCGGGGTAGTTGCCCACAAGTAGATCCAGTGATTGAAATAAAGGGATGGCGTTGTACTTCAGGAGGAAAACCGCCCCAATTTTCTGATCCAACTGGCTGTGAAGGTGTTGCTCTAAAGGTAAATTTGGTAACGGGTGCAACTAACTGGCAATGGAGTACTGCCACTAATTGTGATTGTACGCCTTAGTTTTACAATTCCAATTTCGCACGCCAATCCTGAATTCTAGGGACACGACACCAAATTTTTCTGGAAAAGATAATTAAGTCATATATCCCTAGAATTATGGCGGATGGATTGGCTTGTTTCGGAGCAGGGCGTGGAGGTGGGTTGTTTAAACTAATTCATCAGGATAAAAATAGCAAGGCACGGCTGGGCAAGCTGATCACTCCCCATGGCGAAATTGATACGCCTGCTTTTATGACCGTCGGCACGCATGCCACAGTCAAAGGCCTTATGCTTAAAGATGTTGAGGAGGCAGGGGCGCAAGTAGTCCTGGCAAATGCGTACCATGTATTCTTACGCCCGGGAGTAGAGGTGGTCAAGAAAGCCGGAGGCCTGCACAAATTCATGGGCTGGGATAAAGCCATACTTACGGATTCTGGCGGCTATCAGGTATTCAGCTTAGCTTTATTCCGCAAAATGCATGACCGGGGAGTAGAATTCCAGTCGCATGTTGACGGGATGAAACACTTTCTTACCCCTGAAGATGTGGTTCGCATACAGCAGGACCTGGGCTCGGACATCATGATGCCCCTTGATGAATGCGTGCATTACCCTTGCGCCAAGGACCATGCCAAAACAGCTATGGATAGGACAATTGCCTGGGCAAAGAGATCGTTGGCTGTTCATGAAAAGGGAAAACAAATGTTATTCGGCATTATCCAGGGCGCTACTTATGAGGACCTGCGCGAAGAATGCGCCAAGCGGATGGTAGATATGGACTTTGAGGGTTATTCCATCGGAGGGGTTTCTGTTGGCGAATCCAGCAACTTAATATATAATATCCTTGAGTTGGTTTCCGGGATCATTCCGCAGGATAAGCCGCGTTATGCTATGGGCATCGGCTATCCTTTTGACATAGTGGAGGCAGTGGACCGGGGGGTGGATATGTTTGACTGCGTTATCCCCACCCGCTACGGCAGGAACGGAACCGCATTTACCAGTTCAGGCAAGATCATTATCCGCAATTCCGGTTACACGGAAGATCCCCGGCCGCTGGATGAGCAATGCTCCTGTTATGTCTGCAAGAACTTCTCCCGGGCATACCTTAGGCATCTGTTTAACGCCAAAGAGATGCTGGGATTAATTTTGCTTAGCCTGCACAATGTATATTTCTTCCTGGATATAATGCGGGGCATACGTAAGGCAATAGCCGAGGATAAATTCAGCGAATTTAAAGATAAATTTTTGCATAACTATCACACAGCCGGAGGGGCTTAATTGCGAATAGACATTATTACTATTTTCCCGGAGATGTTTTCCGCTGTGCTCGATGAGTCCATCATCAAGCGGGCTCAGAAAAAAGGAAAAGTTAAGATACTTGTGCATGATCTTAGGGATTATACCCTGGACAAGCACCGCAAAGTTGATGACCGGCCTTTTGGCGGAGGTTCAGGCATGCTCATGCAGGCAGAGCCGATATTCCGGGCAGTAGAGGCGATCAGGAAAAAGATCAAGGCCAAGGCAAAGGTAATCTTGCTCTGTCCTCAAGGAAAGACATTTACCCAAAGCAAAGCCAAGGCATTATCCGGGAGCGGGAATTTGATACTTATCTGCGGGCATTACGAAGGGATAGATGAAAGGGTAAGGCAATACCTGGCAGATGAGGAGATTTCAATAGGGGACTATGTCCTGACCGGAGGGGAGCTGGCGGCAATGGTCCTGGTGGACAGCATAATCCGGCTTATACCGGGAGTGCTGGGGGATAAAAATTCCTTGAATTTTGAGTCATTAGAAGGTAATCTATTAGAATATCCGCAGTACACCAGGCCCGCGAAATTCCGAAAGTGGCCGGTCCCGGAGGTTTTGGTTTCCGGGGACCATGACCGGATCGCCAGCTGGAGAAAAAAAGAGGCCTTAAAGCGGACTAAAGAGAGAAGGCCGGACCTGCTTAAAAAATCAAAGCAATAGAAAGGAGCAACAAGCAAATGGATAAAATAAAAAAGATCGAAGCAGGGTTTACTTTAAAAGAGATGCCCAAGTTTAATGTCGGGGATACGGTGAAGGTCCTCACCAAGATCCCGGAAGGCCCGGATAAATTCCGGCTGCATCCTTTTGAGGGGGTGGTGATCGCCAGGGCCGGTTCAGGGCCAAATCTTAATTTTACGGTACGGAAGGTTTCCTTCGGCGAGGGTATTGAGCGCGTATTCCCGCTTTATTCCCCATCTATCGAGCGGATAGAGATCCTCCGTTCCGGTAAGGTCAGAAGGGCCAAGCTTTATTACTTAAGAAGCAAAGT
>JAQUME010000028.1 GCA_028718245.1 Candidatus Omnitrophota bacterium | reverse complement strand
GGGATTTTATCCGGCAGCATCACGGTAACAGCCTGGTCTATTATTTTTACCGCAGGGCCCTGGAGGACAGGGAGCCGGACCAGGAGGTAGCCGAAGAGGGCTTTCGCTACCCCGGGCCAAAGCCGAATACCAAAGAAACAGCCATAGTACTTTTGGCTGATTCGGTAGAGGCGGCCACGCGCGCTTTAAAAGACCCCTCTCCCGGCAACATCGAGGAGACGGTGCATAAAATAATCAACAATAAGTTTATCGACGGCCAGCTCGATGAATGCGACCTGACCTTAAAAGACATAGAAAAAATATCCGGCGTATTTACCCGGATCTTAAGCGGTATCTACCACAGCCGGGTAAATTATCCCCGGGAAACAAAAGAATGAAAATAAACATAAAAAACCTGCAGAAAAAATTACCCGTCAAGCCCGACAAGGTCAAAGGATTGGTCCTTGATATACTCAAAGGCGAGAAGATAAAGGGATCCGGCTATATCAATATCTGTTTTACGGACGATACGCTTATTAAGAAATTTAACGCTAAATTCCTCAAAACCGACACCTCGACAGACGTCCTGGCCTTTGACCTTAACGACTCCAGGATCGGCAAAATAATGCTGGCGGATATAATGATCTCTACCGATACGGCAATAAATAATTCCCGCAAATTCAAGACCGAACCGGATTACGAATTAATGCTCTACGTTACCCACGGGGTCCTGCATATATTGGGTTATGATGACCACAATAAAGTCCAAAAAAAACAGATGCGCAAGAAAGAATTAGAATATGTCAATAGATAAAGCGCAAGGATTAGTATTGGTCAGGCGCGATTTCCGGGAGACCTCGCTTATCGCCGAATTCTATACGCTTGAGTTCGGCAAGATAAGCGGCCTTTTGAAGGGCATTAGGGGTGATCCTGAAAAATTCGCCTCTAACCTGGAGCCATTCTCGCTGAATGAGATCGTCTTTTACCGTAAAACTCATTCACCCCTGCACCTGGTAAGTCAGGCGGACAAGCTGGATAATTTTACCCGCCTGCGCCAGAGCGTTGAAAAAACGGTCATGGCCGGATTTATGATGGAGCTGATCAATTCGGTAATGCAGCCCGAGGACAGGAATGAAGATATATTCAACCTGGTGCTGGCCTCCCTGAAAGAGATGGAAACCAACTATAACCCGGAGAAGATCACCACTATCTTCAAGATCAAGATGCTCGCGTTATCGGGATTCAAGCCGCATTTTGATTCCTGCGTCTCCTGCAATGAGAGGATAACCGGGCAATCCAAGTTCAGCCTCTCACTGGGAGGGCTGCTTTGCCCGGCATGCATCCGGAAAGACCCTGCATCCCGTTCCATATTCCGCGGGACCGTTGCTACGATCCTGCATATTGAAAGGAATGATTTCCGCGCGGGGCTTAACTTGGGAATGAACCCCCAGATAAAAAAAGAGCTGGACCTGATCCTGAATGCCTTTCTGAACTTTCATTTGGGCAAAGCGCTGAAATCCCAGCAACTGCTGAATAAATTGGAGGTAGCGGTATGACGATCGTCGTGGTGGGAGCCGGGGCAATGGGATGCCTGTTTTCTGCCTTTTTATCAAGGTCAAAAGAAGATATCTGGCTGTTAGACAAGGATAAAGATAAAGCCGCAAAAATAAACGAAAACGGGATCTCCCTGGAAGGGGCATCCGGCACCTGGCAGGCAAAGGTAAAAACCACGGCCAATATACAGGATATCGGAAAGAGCGAGCTGATACTGTTATGCGTAAAATCATTCCATACCAAATCCGCGGTTGAACAGATCAAGCCTCTCATGGGCCAGAATACCAGAATACTGACCCTGCAAAACGGCATGGGAAATATTGAGGTCATTTCAGAGTTGGCCGGGGAGGAGAGGGTTATCGGCGGGGTAACCAGCGAGGGCGCAACCCTGCTTGATGCGGGAAAGATCCGCCACGCCGGCAGAGGAGAGACCATTATCGGCATGATCAGCGGAAAGACCCCGGTTGAGATGCGCTCCATCCGTGAGGTTTTTAACAAGTGCGGTTTTGAGACCAAGATGACCCGGGATATAAAAGCATTGATCTGGTCAAAGTTGATCATCAACGCCGGGATAAACGCGCTTACCGCCATTACCGGCCTGCCGAACGGAAAGCTTACCGAATTTGAGGGCACAAAAAGGATATTAAGGGACGCCGTCACCGAGGCCACGCGGATCGCCAAAAGAAAACGGGTCAAGCTCCTTTATGACGACCCCCTGGCAAAGGTGGAGGCAGTTTGCGAGGGAACGGCGGCAAATCTTTCTTCAATGCTTCAGGATGTCTTAAGAAAAAAACGCACGGAGATCGATTACATTAACGGGGTGATCGTAAGGCTGGGCCAGGAGCTGGGTATTCCTGTGCCTGCCAATAAATTCCTGGTAGACCTGGTCAAAACCATCGAATCCAGTTACGGGTCTGCCGCCAGATGAGATATAGCCCAAGAATACGGAAATACCTGCTGGCATTCCTGATCATCGGCTGGGGGCTGGTCTTTATCTACCAGCTAAAAAAACCCGCTACTCTCTATCATGATAACCGCGTTCTCATGGGGACCTTCTGGGAGGTGGTGTCGGCGGATAAAAAGGCAGGCGCCATCGTTTTTGCGGAGGCCAGCCGCATTGAACAACTGCTCAGTAGATATATCGAATCCAGCGAGATATCCCGGCTCAACCGCTTGGGAAGCTTAAAGGTAAGCCCGGATACTTTTTATGTTATCAAAAGGTCAAAGGAATTCTGGGAACAAACCAGCGGCGCCTTTGATATAACAGTAGGCCCGCTGGTTGATCTCTGGGGTTTTAAAAACTGTCAATATTCCGTTCCGGTGGAGAGAAAGATCAGGTCAGTTTTAAAGCTCATCGGAAGTGATAAAATTATTTTGCGGGAAAAAGATCAGATGGTGGAATTTAAGCTTCCCGGGATGAAGATCGACCTGGGCGGAATAGCCAAGGGCTATGCCCTGGACCAGGCGGTTAAAAAACTCAAAGAAAATAATATCAATAGCTGCCTGATCAATGCCGGCGGACAGGTTTACGCTTTAGGGGAGAGATCCGGCCGGCCCTGGAAGATAGGGATTAAAAACGGGCGGGGGAGCGATATTCACGGAAGATTGGAAATAAAAGATCAGTCCATATCTACCAGCGGGGATTACGAGCAATTTTTTTCCAGGGACGGGAAGCGCTACTCCCACATTCTTGACCCTAAAACCGGATACCCCGCTTCTTCCGGGCTGGTCTCCGTAACAGTGGTGGCCCCTTCGGGAATAGAGGCCGATGCCTTATCCACATCCGCCTTTATTTTAGGGAAAGAAGGGGCGCTTGGACTGGTAAAACAATTCCCTGAAACCAGGTTTTATATTCAAGAGGGCCTAACAACGAAAAAACCATGAAGAACGGAAAGTTATGCAGGACTTTAGGGGTTTTCGCGCTCTTCCTTCCTGAAATTAGAGAGCTCCTTCGGGAAAAGGATTTCGCCGGGATAAAGAACCTGGCCAGGTCTATAAACTCCATGGACCTTGCCGAAGGATGGAGGTGCCTTGAGCCCAACGATAAGATCATTATCTTCAAGCTTCTGGGCACAAAGAAATCAGTGGAGCTTTTTGAAAATCTCCCTTTCAACGAACAAACCCATATAATCAACAACCTCAATAACCAGGAAGTTTCCCAGGTCATCAACGATATGGCCCCGGATGAACGCGCCGATCTTTTTAAAGAGCTGCCCAAGAAAGTATTCCGCAAGCTCTTTCTTCTTGCCAGCAATGAGGAGGCAAAGAACATAAGGGAGCTTATTGATTTCAGGGAGGGCACTGCCGGAAGCCTTATGACCACGGAATTCGTGGGATTGAAAAAGGAGATGACCGCCAAACAGGCGATAATCCATATCCAGGAGAACCTGCGCGCCGACCACCGGGAAAATATCTACTCCCTCTTCGTAACCGATGACGGGCATAAGCTCATCGGCGCTATCCCCTTACAGGACCTGCTTAAGGCGCCTCCGGATATGCCGATAAAGGAGATCATGACCGGGGCTGAACTGATAAAGGTAGATGTTGAAGCGGATGCCAAAGATGTAACTGCCTTGTTCAAAAAATATGACCTTCTGGACGCCCCGGTAGTGGGTAAAGATAATACATTGTTGGGAATAATTACCGTTGACGATATCGTTGAGACGATAGAGAAGGAAGCAACAAAGGAGTTTTACGAGATCGGAAAGATGAGTTCGGAGGGTGGCGAGATCATCAGTTATGCCAAGGCCACGACATTCGAGCTGGTTAAAAGAAGGGCAGGGTGGCTGATCCTGCTGCTTATTTTTGATTTTCTCACCGGGACGGTGCTTAAAGGTTTTGAAGCCACCCTTAGTTCAGCGGTGGCATTGACATTTTTTATCCCCATGCTCCTTGATACAGGAGGAAACGCCGGAGCCCAGACCTCTATTACGATCATCAGGGGCCTGGCAACCGGGGATGTGAATTTGAAAAATGTGCTCCGGGTGATCCGCCTGGAATTTAAGTCCGCGCTGCTTATGGGCCTGATCGTCGGAGCCGTGGCTTTCGGCAGGGCATTTTTACTGCAAAAGGATTTTATGCTTGCTGTCGTAGTCGGCACCACCATGCTCCTGATCGCGATCCTGGCGATCGCTACCGGCGTATTCCTGCCGTTATTTTCAAAAAAGATCGGCCTTGATCCGGCGGTTCTCGCCGGGCCGATAACTACCAGCGTCGTAGATGTAGTCGGATTGATCATTTACTTTAAGATCGCTCAACTTTTTATCCCGGGGTTAAGATAAGATGAATATCGCAGAAATACTCTCTCTAAAGAACAAAAGAAAAATAACCATGCTCACTGCCTATGATTATCCTATCGCTGACCTGGTGGATAAAGCGGGCATTGACATGATCCTTGTGGGTGACTCACTGGCCAATGTTGTCCTGGGGCTTGATTCAACCACCAAGGTCGGCATGAGCCAGATGCTGCATCATGCCAAGGCCGTGACCCGGGCGGTAAAGAACAGCCTGGTTATCGGAGATATGCCCTATGAGTCCTACCAGGTAAACCCGGATGAATCCGTAAAGAATGCCGTCAGGTTCATCAAGGAGGCAGGATGCCGGGCGGTAAAATTAGAGTGGTTTGACCGTTGTCTTGAGGTGACGGCTGAGATCATCAAGGCCGGTATACCCGTAATGGGCCATATAGGCTTGACCCCGCAGACCGCGGATAAACTCGGCGGGTTCAAGGTGCAGGGTAAAGACGCCGAGGCTGCCCAGCGGCTGATCAATCAGGCAATAGAGCTGGAGAAGGCAGGATGCTTTGCTATAGTCCTGGAATGCGTCCCGGATAAGATCGCCGGGCTTATTACCAAAAAATTAAAGATCCCCACCATCGGCATCGGGGCCGGGGTCCATTGCGACGGCCAGGTCCTGGTCATCCATGATATGCTCGGGCTTTTTAACCGCTATACCCCCAAATTCGTTAAAAAATATGCCGACCTTTCACCGTTGATCCTGAAAGCCGTGGAAAATTACAGGGATGAAGTGATCCGGGGAAAATTCCCTGCGCAAGAGCATTCCTTCAGCATCAAAGAAGAGGAGCTTAAGAAAATAGATGGCATCTAAGCGTTTCGTTAAATACCTCACCAGCGCAATAGCGCTTATCCTTTGCGCGGCCTTCGTAGTTAAATTCGGCGGTCCGAATATTTTAAGGCAGTATATCTCCTTTGGTATCGGCAGCTGCGAGAATATCCCTATCCTGTGCATGCAGCCGGATGAAAAAATCTTCCTCCCTGAGGTCAATAATGAATACCGGGATACCCTGGTCCCGCAGACATTTCCCAAATTTTCGATCTCAGCCCCTAAAGGTTTTACCTTGATCCAGGAATTAATCAAAAGAAGATACTACAAAAAGAGAAATAAAGGGGACGGCAGCGTGATCTATCTCATCTACCAGGAACCCCAGGCCCTTATCAGGCTTTACCCGGATGTGCGTAAAGCAGGGGTAAAAGACAACCGTGAATTTATCCGCAGGATGTCCTACTCCAACCTCTCCGGGGTAAATACTATTACCGATGCCTTCTTTGTGATCATGAAAAGCGTGTTCACTCCGGATGTCGGTAACCAGGGCACGGTAAAAATGATCAAATTTGAATTGGGAGATAAGGCGGGATATATCAACTACAATCTGCTTAAGCCGGAAAATTATTTTGACTGTATCGTGGTGGACAAGCAGGACAATTTATTCAAGCTATATATAAAGGACCGCGGCAACCGCCTGGACCTGAATAAGTTATTCACGATCATCTCGACTCTGAAGGTCCTTGACTAAGTTGATATTTCGCTCTCGGGATATTGTACGCGTGCGAAATTTTTCGCCGTGTGCTACGGTTTACGGCTTGCTCCGGCAGCGCAAGGTTCCTTACGTAGTAAGGAATTGCCTCCACTCGCCGTAAAGCCTTGCACACAATTGCCGAAAAATTTCTAATGCACGCTTAACAATATCCCTCGGCAAAATATCTAAAGTTATCTGCCTGTAGTAAGCGGATGGCGAGGCTTGCCTCTAAGCAGCATCTCAAAATTCGAGCGGGCATGGTTGCCCCGCTAACAATGTCAGGCAGAGCGAGAATTTTGCCGAAGCGCAGCTCGCCACGCCGGGGCGAGCAAGCGGTGCTGCGTGAGGCAAGACTCGGCAGCCGCTAATTGACAGAATTAACTTGAATTTTTAACCTTATTGATTTAAAATCATAAGACTATGGCGCAAATTTTAATGGATAAGATCGTTTCCCTCTGCAAACGCCGGGGGTTTATCTTCCAGGGAAGCGAAATTTACGGCGGGTTGAGTAATACCTGGGATTACGGGCCTTACGGGGTTGAGTTGAAGAACAACCTCAAAAAGTCCTGGTGGAGCTCCATTGTCTATGAACGCGACGATATCTTCGGCATGGACTCCGCTATCCTCATGCACCCCAAGGTCTGGGAAGCATCGGGCCATACGAAAAATTTCTTTGATCTAAAAAGCGACTGCAAGGACTGTAAAAAACGCTTCAAGGCCGAAGACCTTGCAGGTAAAAACAAATGCCCGGAGTGCGGAGGAGAACTTACCGAATCCCGTCCCTTTAATTTAATGTTCAAAACATACCAGGGCCCGATAGAAGACACATCTAGCGCCATCTACCTGCGGCCGGAAACCGCCCAGGGCATGTTCGTTAATTTCCTGAACATCCTTGACTCAAAGCACCCCAAATTGCCTTTCGGTTTAGCACAGATCGGCAAATCCTTCCGTAACGAGATCACTCCCGGAAACTTTACCTTCCGCACCCGGGAATTTGAACAGATGGAGATAGAATATTTCTGCCGTCCGGAGGAAGCGGGCAAGCTTTATGAATCCTGGGTTGAGGAGAGATTTAACTGGTATCTGAAACTGGGGATAAAAAAAGAGAACCTGCGTAAACGCGAACACTCTAAGGAAGAACTGGCGCATTACGCTAAAAGCTGCACCGATATTGAATATAAGTTCCCCTTCTCCACCTCGGGGGATGACTGGTCAGAGCTGGAAGGGATCGCTAACCGGCAGGATTTCGACCTTAAGCAGCATTCCAAATTCAGCGGAAAAGAGCTGGTGTATTTTGACGATCAGAAAAAAGAAAGGTTCTACCCCTATATAATTGAACCCTCCGGAGGCGTGGATAGAAGTGTGCTGGCACTCCTGGCAGACGCTTATCATGAAGAGGAGGTAAGGGGGGATACCCGTGTCGTACTTAAACTAAGCAAAGAGATGGCTCCCGTTAAAGTGGCGGTGCTGCCGCTTCTGCGTAACCGGCCGGAGATCGTGGAATTAGCCAGGAAGATCGCCAAAGAGCTGAAAAAATCAATGGTTACGGTCTATGATGATACCGGGGCTATCGGAAAGCTTTACCGCAGGCAGGATGAGGTTGGCACCCTTTACTGTGTGACCGTGGATGTGCAGTCCCTGGAGGATAAACAGGTAACAGTGCGCCAAAGAGATACTATGAAGCAGGAAAGGATCTCAATAGATAAATTAGCGGAATATTTAATAAATCAACTCAGGGACGGTTCTTAAACCAAAGCTAAACTGTCCCCAAAAACAAGGAAAGGAAGGGTTTAAAAAGTAATGGCAAAGAAATACGTTTATTCTTTTGGCGGAGGCAAGGCAGACGGAAATGAAAGCATGAAGAACCTCCTGGGCGGCAAAGGCGCAAACCTTGCCGAGATGGCGGGAAATAAGGAACTGCTGCTTCCTGTTCCTCCCGGTTTTACCATCACCACGGAGGTCTGCACATATTATTACCAGAACAAGAAGAAATACCCCAAAGAATTAAAAGAACAGGCGCTTAAAGCAATAGAAAAAGTAGAAAAATTAATGGGGAGGAAATTCGGGGATCCCAATAACCCCTTGTTATTCTCCGTCCGCTCCGGCGCCAGGAAATCCATGCCCGGGATGATGGAGACGGTCCTGAACGTCGGCTTGACTGAAAAGACCATTCCCGGCATGGTCAAGCAAAGCGGCGGCAACAGCCGTTTTGTTTACGATGCCTACCGCAGGCTGATCATGATGTACTCCGATGTAGTCATGGAGAAGGCTGCCGGTATTGAACCAAAAGGGGAAGAAGGCATCCGCAAGCAGCTGGAGAGAATAATGGCCGAGGTGAAAAAATCAAAGAATTACAAAATCGACACGGACTTAAACGTGGATGACCTGAAAAAACTCTGCGCTGCGTTCAAAGCTAAGATCAAAGAGGTTTTGGGAAAAGAATTTCCCGATGAGCCGATGGAGCAGTTGTGGGGAGGGATCGGCGCGGTATTCTCCTCCTGGAACGGAAAGCGGGCCATCAGCTACCGCAGGATCGAAAATATCCCGGATGAATGGGGTACGGCGGTAAATGTGCAGACCATGGTCTTCGGCAACATGGGTGATGATTCGGCAACCGGTGTTGCCTTTACGCGTAACCCCGGAAACGGAGAGAATAATTTCTACGGGGAATATCTGATCAACGCGCAGGGGGAAGATGTGGTGGCAGGTATCCGCACCCCGGCGCCGATCAACGAATATTCAACCAGCAGCCATAATAAGGAATTGCTTAGGCTGGAAAAAGCAATGCCTAAGATCTACAAGGAGCTCTACAGCATTCAGAACCGCCTGGAAAAGCACTACCACGATATGCAGGATATTGAGTTTACCATTGAAAAAGGAAAGCTCTTTATGCTGCAGTGCCGCGTAGGCAAACGCAACGGCCCGGCAGCAGTGCGCATGGTCGTGGATATGGTCAGGGAAAAATTGATCAAAAAAGAGCAGGCAGTGATGCGGGTGACCCCGTCGCAGCTCGATGAATTACTGCACCCGGTCATCGACCCAAAGGCAGAGTTGGAGAACAAGCCCCTTACCAAAGGCCTTCCTGCCGGCCCGGGCGGGGCAAGCGGCCAGATCGTTTTTTCCTCGCATGACGCAGTGGAATGGGCGAAAACCGGGAAAAAAGTGATCCTGGTGCGCGAAGAGACCAATCCCGAAGATGTTGAAGGTATGCGCGCATCCCAGGCGATCCTCACTGCCCGCGGCGGCATGACAAGTCATGCGGCATTGGTTGCCCGCGGCTGGGGTAAATGCTGTATCGTCGGCTGCAGCACCATCCACGTTGACGCGGAAAACAAGTTAATGCATGTGGACGGCAAGACACTTAAAGAGGGGGATTGGGTCACCTTGAACGGCACTAAAGGTAATGTTTATGAAGGCAGGCTTCCGATGATGGATGTCTCCGAGGAGAACATGATCCTTTCGGAATTCCTGAGGATGTGCGACGGAATAAGGAGATTGGGAGTGCGTACCAATGCCGATACTCCGGATGATGCCGCAAAGGCCCGTCAATTCGGCGCCGAGGGAATCGGGCTTTTCCGCACCGAGCATATGTTCTACGGCAAAGGTTCGGATCAGCCGCTTTTCTTGCTGCGTAAGATGATCATTTCTAAAACAGTGGAAGAGAGGCAAAAGGCGCTTGATGAATTATTCCCGTTTGTAAAGAAAGATATTAAAGGCACGATCGCGGCTATGGACGGTTTTCCGGTGGTGATCCGCTTACTGGACCCGCCCTTGCATGAGTTCGTTCCCCGCGAGGCGGCAAAATTGGAGGAGTTGGCCAAAGAGCTGAACATCTCAATGGAGGAGCTCTCTAAAAGAGCCGACGGCCTGCATGAATCAAACCCGATGATGGGCCACCGGGGGGTGCGCCTGGGCGTAACCTATCCTGAAGTAAGCGCCATGCAGATCCGCGCTATCCTGGAAGCCGCGGCTGAATTGGCCAAAGAAGGCAAGCATCCGTATCCGGAGATCATGATCCCGGTTGTCTGCGATGTAAAGGAGCTGGATGACCAGTTTGCTATCGCCGAGCGGATATACAAAGAGGTCCTGGCCAAGTATGGCTTAAAGAAGCTAAAGCATCTCTTCGGCACAATGATCGAGATCCCCCGCGCGGCACTTGTCGCGGATAAACTGGCAGGTGTGGCCAAGTTCTTCTCCTTCGGGACCAATGATATGACCCAGATGGGATTTGGTTTCTCAAGGGATGATATCGGCGGTTTCCTGCCGGAGTACATTAAAAAAGGTATCTTGCCCGAGGATCCCTTCCAGAGCATTGACCAGGAGGGTATCGGCGAACTGATCGAGATAGGCATAAAACGCGGCCGGTCAACCAATAAGGCCCTTGAGGTCGGTATCTGCGGCGAACACGGAGGAGAACCTAAATCCGTGGAGTTCTGCCATAAAGTAGGCATGGATTATGTCAGCTGCTCACCCTTTCGGGTCCCGATAGCGAAATTAGCCGCAGCGCAGGCAGTATTGAAAAAATAAAATATGGAAGCATTAAAAACTTACCTTAAGGAAGTCAGGCAGATACCTCTTTTGACCCCGAAGCAGGAGATCGAGTTGAACAAGAAGATCAGGCGGGGGGATGAGATCGCGCGCAAGGATATGATCCGGGCGAACCTGCGCCTGGTGATCAATATTGCCAAAAGATACATGCACCTGGGGATACCTTTCCTTGACCTGATCGAGGAAGGAAACCTGGGGTTAATGAAGGCGGTTGAGAAATTCGACCATCGTAAAGGTTTTCGTTTCTCAACCTACGCTGCCTGGTGGATCAAGCAGGGGATCACCCGCTCGATCAGCGAGCAGGGAAAAATGATCCGGGTCCCGGTCTATATGAATGACCTGATCGCCAAATGGAAAAAAAACAAAGAGCGTTTAAGCCAGAAATTAAAACGCGTGCCTTCCGACACCGATATCGCCAAGAAATTAAAGCTCTCTCCCGATAAGGTAGAGCAGATAAATTTCTGGATGTCCACTACCACATCGTCGCTGGAGGCTCCCATCGGCGAAGACAGCGATAACCAGGTGTCGGACCTGGTAGAGGACCAGAATGCCATAGCTCCGGACGCCGAGATCGAACACCTGCTTGACCGGGAAAGGATAGATAACCTCCTTGAGGTAATGTCCGAGAGGGAGAGGGAGATACTGGACATGCGCTTTGGCCTGAATAAGACCAAAACGCAGACACTGGCAGAGGTTGCCGAAAAACTGGGGGTTTCACGGGAGAGGGTCCGCCAGATCGAAGAGGCGGCTCTGAGAAAATTAAGAAAATTTGTCGTCGGACAGGAGAAGGAGATATGACACTTAAGAAAAGAATTGATGGGAATAAACGCCTGTTGGAAAGATCCATAAGGAATATACCCGACTTTCCCAAGCCGGGGATACTTTTCCGCGATGTGACCACTTTGATCCTGGATAAAACAGCCTTTAAAAAAGCCGTTGACCTGCTGGCGGAAAAATATAAGAAGATGAAGATCAGCAAGGTAGTGGGGGTTGAGGCGCGCGGTTTTATCTTCGGCGCGGCAGTCGCCCATAAGCTTGGCGCCGGGTTCGTGCCGGTGCGTAAAAAAGGCAAACTGCCCCACAAGACCATCTCTGCTACTTATCAGCTGGAATACGGGACAGACACTCTGGAGATCCATAAAGACGCTATTGACCGGGGTGAAAAGGTCTTGATCATTGACGACCTCTTAGCCACCGGCGGCACGGTAAGGGCGGTGATAGATCTGGTAAAGCAGTTGGGAGGAAATATCCGGGGCATAGGGTTTGTCATTGAGCTGGTTGACCTTGGCGGGAAGAAAAAATTAAAGGGTTACCCCATATATTCTTTGGTCAAGTTCGAGGGAGAGTAAATCTGCCCCTGTAGCTCATAAGGATAGAGCAGCAGTTTCCTAAACTGCGTGCGGCAGGTTCGATTCCTGCCAGGGGCACTTAAATTAAAATGTATAATTTGCACAGCCACACATTCTTGAGTGACGGAGAACTCCTTCCATCCGAAGTAGCGGTGCGCTATCAGGATAAGGGTTATAAGGTTATTGCCATAACCGACCACGCCGACTATAGCAACATCAAGCAGGCCGCTAAAGCCATCGTTGAGTTCTGCCGGCGCTGGCCGAAAAATTCAGGGATAAAGATCCTGCCCGGGATCGAATTGACCCATCTTCCTCCGGAACAGTTTAAACCGCTTTCGGCATTAGCCAGAAGAGAAGGGATCAAGATCATCATTGCCCACGGCGAAACCCCGGTTGAGCCGGTGGCAAAAGATACAAACCATTTAGCCCTGATGGCCGATATAGATATTTTGGCCCATCCGGGGTTGATCTCCGATAAAGATACCCAGCTTGCCAAAGAGAGAGGGATATTCCTGGAGGTAACCAGCCGGCGCGGCCACCGGGAAACTAACAGCCACGTAATAGAGCAGGCCAGGAAATTCGGGGCGAAATTGATCCTAAATAATGACAGCCATACCCCGGAAGATATTATTTCTCCTGCCGAGTTAATAAAGGTAGGGCTGGACTTTGGATTAACTCAAAACGAAATAGAAAAAATTTATAAAGATGTGGAGGAATTTCTAAGCAAAAAGGAGGCCAGATGAAATTTCTTATAAAATTGTTTTCCCTACCTACTATATGCTGCCTGCTAACTGCTGCTCTTATGGGCTGTTCGACCATTTCAGATAATAAAGCAACGACCAATCCCGGGCTTCTTGAACCGCAGGCAATTTTGAAATTCAGCGATATCCCGGTACCTGTCGGCTTTAAGAGCCTCACCCAGCAATCATATTCTTTTGAAAGCTCAGGGGTGCGCGTGGGCGTCTTAAAATACCAGGGCAAAAATAACCCTGACCTGGTAGTCAATTTTTACAAAGAACAGATGCCTATGTATAACTGGAACCTGGTGAATATCGTGGAATACGGCCAGCGGCTTCTGAACTTTGAGCGGGAGAGCGAAAGCTGCATTATTACCCTGGAGCAAAAGGGGGGTACCGTCATTATGACCATCTCTTTAGGCCCCAAATCGCAAGCCGCGCCTAAAAAGGCAAAATCTCCGGTCAAGTAAAAAAACTCTTGACAACTAAAGAGTTACGTGTAAAATACTTTTAAGTAATAAGCAATCATCCCAGGCGACGATAAGATTATTGGCCTGGTTAAACACATATATCCATCACAGTTAACAAAAAAGGAGGAGAAAGAAAATGAGTAAACGCTTGATATTG
>JAQUME010000027.1 GCA_028718245.1 Candidatus Omnitrophota bacterium | reverse complement strand
ATTACGAATATCCCGATCCGGAGTGCGACCTGGATTATGTGCCTAATACAGCGCGTAAAACTGATGTAACAGCCTGCATGTCCAATTCCTTAGGTTTCGGCGGGCATAATGCCTCCCTTATCGTAAAAAAGTTTAAGTAAATTCTAAATTAAATATGGCTTATACTATCGCGGAAAAAATATTGCTGGCGCATTGCGGCCAAAAGACGATCAAGCCGGGTGAATTTATCCAGGCGGATGTTGACGTTGCCCTGGCTAATGATATTACCGCGCCTTTAGCTATATCAGAGTTCAAGAAAACCGGTTTTAAACGGGTATTCAATAAAAACAAAGTTGTCCTGGTGCCGGATCATTTTGCTCCGGCAAAAGACCTGAGAAGCGCAAACCAGTGCAGGGTCCTGGCAGATTTTGCCAGGGAGCAGGGGATCAAGAATTATTTTGAAGTCGGGCGGATGGGTATTGAGCATGCGCTCCTGCCGGAGCAGGGGATCGTCCTCCCCGGAGACCTGGTTATCGGAGCAGATTCCCATACCTGTACTTACGGGGCGCTGGGAGCTTATGGTACCGGGGTCGGTTCTACGGATATGGCCCGAGCCTACATTGACGGCAAATGCTGGCTCAAGGTGCCGGCAAGTATTAAATTCATATATAAAGGTAAGCTGGGGAAATGGGTTGGGGGGAAAGACCTGATCCTCTACACAATAGGCAAGATCGGCGTTGACGGCGCATCCTATAAGGTAATGGAATTTTGCGGCCCGGTGATCGACAAGCTGGGGATGGATGACAGGTTCACCATGTCTAATATGGCCATTGAAGCCGGGGCAAGGGCCGGCCTGATCGCGCCGGACGCGATCACCAGGAAATTTGTAGCGGGTTTTAAACGCAAGCCGAAATTCTATCATTCTGATCCTGATGCCGTATATGAAAAAACATATGAGTGGGACCTGACAAAACTGGAGCCGCTGGTCGCCTGCCCGCATTTGCCCAGCAATGTCAAGCCGGCAAGCTCATTAAAAAATATAAAAGTTGATCAGGTGGTTATCGGCTCATGCACCAACGGCCGGATCTCGGACTTGCGCGTTGCCGCCAAAATACTTAAAGGAAAGAAAGCGGCACCCGGAGTAAAACTGATAGTTTTCCCGGCAACGCAAAAGATCTATCTTGAAGCGGTAAAAGAGGGATTAGCGGAAATCTTTGTCAAGGCCGGAGGGGTGTTTTCCACGCCTACCTGCGGCCCATGTTTAGGCGGGCATATGGGTATCCTGGCCGAAGGGGAGGTAGCTATTGCCACCACCAACAGGAATTTCCTGGGTAGGATGGGCAGCCCCAAATCTTTTGTCTATCTTTCCGGGCCGGCGGTGGCAGCGGCAAGCGCCGTAACCGGAAAAATCACCCATCCGGATAAAATATCATGATCATTAGAGGCAAAGTACATAAGTTTGGCGATGATATAAATACGGATGATATCATCGCGGCTAAATACCTGGTTTCTACCGATGCTAAAGAGCTGGGCAGGCATTGCATGGAGACCATTGACCCTAAATTTTCCCAGGCAGTCAGCCCCGGGGACATAATCGTAGCCGGAAATAATTTCGGCTGCGGTTCAAGCCGGGAGCATGCGCCTTTAGCGATCAAGGGGAGCGGGATTTCTGCGGTAATTGCCAAAAATTTTGCCGCCATATTCTTCAGGAACGCTATCAACATCGGTTTGCCGTTTTTAGAGTCTCCGGACGTAGACAAGATCAACTCCGGAGATATTATTGAAATTGACCTGGCCGCAGGATTGATCAGGAATATTACGCAAGGGCAAGATTACAAAACAGAGGCCTTCCCGGAATTTTTGCGGGATATCGTTGAGGAAGGCGGGTTGATTAACTATATTAAAAAGAGGGCGGAAAAATAATGTATAAAATCGCGGTAATACCCGGTGACGGCACAGGGCCTGAGGTGGTCAGTCAGGGAATAAAGGTTCTTCAGGCGGCAGCTAAGAAATTCGGTTTTAAATACCAGACAAAGGTTTTCGATTTCGGCGGGGAGCGTTACCTTAAGACAGGTAAGACGCTGGAGGATAGCGATATAGCCCAGCTTAAGGAATATTCCGCTATTTTTCTCGGAGCTATCGGCCATCCCGATGTTAAACCGGGTATTCTTGAAACAGGGATACTTTTAAAGTTAAGATTTTCGCTGGACCAGTATATAAATCTGCGTCCGATCAAACTCTACAACCCGGCTTTTTGCCCATTGAAGGATAAGAAACCGGAGGATATTGATTTTGTGGTGGTACGCGAAAACTCCGAGGGGCTTTATAAAGGCATGGGGGAATTCCAGAATAAAGGAACTAAAGATGAGGTGGCTATCCAGCTTTCCTATAATACGCGCCAAGGAGTAGAGCGCTGCATACGCTACGCATTTGAGTATACGCGTAAGCGGAATAGAAGGAAGAAACTTACCCTTTGCGGTAAAACCAATGTTTTAACCTATGCCTGGGACCTTTGGCAGAGGGTATTTAATGAAGTTGCTAAAGAGTATCCGGATGTAACCACCGATTACGCGCATGTGGACGCCACGACCATGTGGTTTGTGAAGAACCCGGAATGGTTTGACGTCATTGTCACAGATAATATGTTCGGCGATATCATAACGGACCTGGGGGCCATGATCCAGGGAGGCATGGGTATTGCCGCCGGAGGAAATATTAACCCGCAAGGGGTGTCAATGTTTGAGCCCATCGGCGGCTCAGCCCCCAAATATACGGGCAAGAATGTCATTAATCCGCTGGCGGCGATCTGTGCGGTGGGGATGATGCTGGAGAATTTAGGTGAGGAGCAGGCGGGCAAGGCGATAGAAAATGTGGTTATCGGCCTGGTGGGGAAAGATCTGAAATCCCTGGCTGCCGGTAAAATGGGATATTCCACGACTGAAGTCGGCGATCTAGTGGCAGAGAGGCTAAAATGAAAAAATATAACGTTGCCGTAGTGGGCGTGGGCGTGGTGGGGATTGAAATGCTGCGGGTATTAAAGCAGCGGAATTTCCCCGTAGCTGAATTGCGCGTGCTTGCCCGTTCAGCAAGGGAAATAGAGGTGGATGGCCAAAAATACGCGGTGCAGGCTGTTTCTGCCGATGCTTTTAACTCCATTGATATCGCTTTGTTCGCCGGGACTGAAGGGGAGAAAGGGGCTGCAGTCACCTACGCCCAGGAGGCGGTCAAGAGAGGGGCGGTGGTTATTGATAACGGCGCGGATTTCCGCATGGATCCCAAGGTCCCCCTGGTGGTTCCCGAAGTAAATGCCCAGGATGTAAAAAAACATAAAGGCATAATCGCCAATCCCAATTGCTCTACCATACAAATGGTCGTGGCTTTAAATCCGATCCACAAGAAAGTGGGCATAAAGAGGGTCATCGTTACTACTTTACAGGCCTCAAGTGGTGCGGGGAAAGCGGCAGTTGAACAGTTAAAGGAAGAAATTAATCTGGTTGTCCAAGCCGGGTTTGATTGCGTGCGGGTCAAGGCAGCGAATAAATCCATGCCGCAGCAGCTGGCTTACAATTGTTTTCCGCATATCGGCAGCTTTGTGGAAGGGGATTACACCAATGAAGAGTGGAAACTGGTCAATGAAACGCATAAGATAATGCACGCTCCCGGCATAAAGATCTCCGCGACCACTGTGCGCGTTCCGGTAAGGACAGGCCATTCCGAATCCGTTTATATCCAGACAGCCAAACCTCTAAGTGCCGATGCCTGCAGGAAGCTTTTAGCCAGGGCGCCGGGGATCATTCTTGTTGACGATCCTAAAAATAATCTGTATCCCATGCCCAAAGATGTGGAGGGAAGGGATGAGGTTTTTGTCGGAAGGATCCGCCAGGATGCTTTTGACAAAAATGGTTTATGGCTTTGGGTAGTTGCGGATAATCTGCGCAAGGGCGCTGCTACCAATGCCGTGCAAATTGCCGAATGCCTAATCTCAAACTTGAAATAGAGTATGACGGCACCCGTTACTACGGCTGGCAGGTGCAAAAAGCTTCAAGGACCATCCAGAATATCCTGGAACAAACCCTCAAGAAAATACTTCAGGAAGATATCAAGCTGATCGTGGCAGGCCGCACCGATTCAGGAGTGCACGCCCTTGCGCAGGCTGCTAACTTCAAAACCAACTCTAAGATCCCGCTTGATAAATTGCGCTGGGGGCTTAATTGCCTGCTGCCTGAAGATATCAAGGTATCCAGGGTAAAAAAAGTCCCCCTGGATTTTAACAGCCGTTTCTGGGCCAAATCCAAGGTTTACCGCTATACGATCTTAAACCGTAAATATTCCTCAGCACTTTTAGCCGATCATGTTTATTTCTTCCCTCATCATTTGGACGTAGGATTGATGCGCAGGGAGGCAAAGGCCCTTGTGGGCAAGCATAATTTTAAATCCTTTCAGGCATCTGAAACAAGAGAAAGGAATCCGGTGCGTACCATAAAGAGCATTAAAATATCCCGTGACAAGAATTTGCTGCATATTGATATCGAGGCGGACAGCTTTCTGTATAACATGGTCAGGAATATCGCCGGCACCTTGCTTGAGATCGGCAGGGGGAGGTTTGCGAAAGGAAGCATGCTTAAGATATTGAAATCGCGGAACCGCAGCTGCGCCGGGCCTGCTCTTCCTTCCAAAGGCCTGTGCCTGATGAAGGTGAGGTATTAAGTGAAGCATTTTCCCCGGATAATTATCTTTGTTTTCGCCGGGCTGCAGCTATTGCGGTTACCCTTGTTCCCGCAGTTTATGGATATCTATTATCATCTGCAGAGCGCCTGGGGATTTATTCAGGCCGGAGGATACAGCAATTGGGATTTCTGGGAGTACGCTCCTTTTGGCCGGCCCAATATTTATCCGCCGTTATTCCATATACTTCTTGCCTTGCTTATGAAAGCGGGCGCCGGCGTAGTATTGCTTGCCAAGCTGCTTGAAGGCGGATCTCCGGTTGTATTCTTGGTAATTCTGTGGAATTTTATAAGGAAAAACTACGGTGAAGAGCTGGGTTTTTTTGTCAGTGTCGCGTTTTGTTCTTCTTTTGCCTTCTTCACTTTTCTCTCCAACCATATTCCCGCCTCTCTTGCCTTGGCCCTGGGTTTTCTTGCGTTGGGTGAATTATTCAAGAAAAGGGTTTTGCGGGCGGTTGTTTTGCTTATCCTGTGTTTCTACACGCATGCCAGCGTTCCCTGGTTTTTCCTCCTAAGCTGCCTTATTTACGGGGTCATGGATAAAGATCACAGAAGGGATGCTTTTAGGGTTATTTTATATTCACTCCTGTTGTCCTTGCCGATCCTGACATTTGAGTTTCTGAACCTGCCATTTATTAAATCAGTAGGAAATGATTTCCCGGTAAAATTCCATCTCCAGGTTAAGGTGTTTGATTATATCCTGGCAGGTTTTGGTTTATTTTTGGCGGCCAAAATGGCCCCCAAATACAGGCTTTTTATCGGTTTGTTCCTGGCCGGCTTTATCTTTCTGTCATATCCTTTTCGTTTTCTTTCGGCTGAGGGGTACGTTCCGGTCCTCCTGCTTGCGGCTGTGGCTATGCAGGGGGCCTGGGAGGCTTTTAAAACCTGCATCTTTAAGGCAAAAAATATTCTTGCCGGAATTTTGATATTCTTTATTTTATTTGTTTCGCCCACGCTGATCCTGGATAAGCCGGCCGGCTCAAGCAGGATAAATTATAAGATGGAGTGGATGGATTCTTCGCTTAGCGGCATATTATTCGGGAAAGGAAGCTCAATCTGGTTTCCCCGGATGTATCTGCCGGCAGTGGATATAATAAAGAAGAATTCCGCCAAAGATGATATCATCTATTCCGGGATCAATTTTTCCGGGGTGGTATTGGGGGCACTGGCGCAAAGGGCTACTTCTAACGCCCTCTTTCCCGAAGTGCCGCCTGCTGTGCAGGTTGACCCTTTAGCGGTTGCCAATATCATCCTTTTGCCTAAAGACCTGGATGGGCGGTTTATAAAAGACATAAGCCTTAAATATAAGCTGGCCCTAGTAGGAGAGAGCGAGTACTTCTCAGTATTCAGAAACCCTCTAACCGCCTATAGCCTCAAAATACGAAAAGCGGCATTCAGCTTTCGGGAGATCGTGGTCGTTTTGTTCATTTTAGCCGCGGTGCTCTTCTGGAAAAAAACCTAGAAATTATTTGACTTTACGCGCAATTCTGATATACTTATCTTTCTATGAAAAAGACCTATACAGCTAAATCCGCAGATATCAAAAGGAAGTGGTATATCGCCGATGCCAAGGGCAAGATACTTGGCCGTCTGGCTACCAGGATCGCTACTGTCTTAAGAGGAAAGCACAAGCCTATTTTTACTCCTTCCCTGGATACAGGGGATGGGGTGATCGTGATCAATGCCCGGCATATTAAGGTTACCGGCCGCAAACTTAAGCAGAAGGTCTATCGCAGGTATTCCGGTTATCCCGGCGGCCAAAGAGAGGTTACTTTAGAGGTGCTTTTGGCCAGGAGGCCGGCTACGGTCATACACTTGGCAGTAGAGAGAATGCTTCCTTCAGGGCCGTTAGGCAGGGACCTGATCAAGAAGCTGAAGGTCTATGCCGACGATAAGCATGGTCTGACCGGAGTAAAACCGCTTGTTTTGGAGGTTTAAATTTAAATGAACGATTCGACAAAATATATAGCATTGGGAAGGCGCAAGGAATCCACTGCCAGGGTGCGTATGGAGCCTGGCACAGGCCAGATCCTGATCAATAACCGGCCCTTTGAGAAATATTTCCTGCGCGAGACCGACCGGATCATCGTTAAGCAGCCTTTGGCCCTTACCGAGAGCGCGAATAAATTCAACATCGCAGCCCGGCTCTCCGGAGGCGGTTTGACCGGCCAGGCCGGCGCTTTGCGTTTGGGTATTGCCAGGGCGCTCCTTTTGGCGGATGCCAACTTCAAAGAGATATTCCGCAAGAACGGTTATTTGACCCGCGACCCGCGCATGAAGGAGCGTAAGAAATACGGCCAGAAAGGCGCGCGTAAGCGCTTCCAGTGGACAAAGAGGTAATAAGGAGCTATAGATAGAATATAGCAGTAAGAAAGAAAGCTAAAAATAAAAAATCCCGCTGGAGTAGCGGGATTTTTTATTGACGGGGAGATTTTTATTCCCGACGAGAAAAATCCTTGACGCAGGATTAAATTTATTCTATTATGAGTCAATAATAAGGAGATCAAAATGGTCATCAATGTGGGGATAATTGGGGCTACCGGGCATACAGGGGAGGTCCTTATTGAACTGCTGCTTAACCACTCTAATGTCAGGATCACCCATCTTTTTAATACCGGGAAAAAACCGCAGGTCATTTCTGAAGTATTCCCTAAATTCAAGCACCGGCTGGACCTGGTTTGTACAAAGCCGGATTGGCAAAAGATCCGCAAGGACTGCGACCTGGTATTCCTGGCCCTGCCGCACACCGTATCTATGAAATTCGTGCCCAAGCTCTTAAGCTTAGGCAAAAAGGTCATTGATCTAAGCGCGGATTACCGGCTCAGGAACCCGAAGGTTTTTGAAAAATATTATAAGACCATACACACGGATACTGTTAATTTAAAGGAGGCGGTTTACGGGCTGCCTGAGCTTAACCGGGCAAAGATCAAGTCTGCCAGATTATTGGCAAATCCGGGCTGTTACCCGACGTCGGCTATATTGGGGTTAGCCCCGCTATTGGCGGTAAATCTGGTTGATGTGGATTCCATTATCATTGATGCTAAATCCGGGATAAGCGGAGCCGGTAAGAAGCTGGAGAAGGAATATCTGTTTTCGGAGGTCGAAGGCGACTTCAGGGCCTATAAAGTCAACATGCATCAGCATGCTCCGGAGATGGACCAGATGCTTTCAAAAATAGCGGGTAAGAAAGTAAGCGTGACATTCGTGCCGCATCTTTTGCCGATAGAGAGAGGGATTCTTTCGACTATTTATCTTAAAAAGGCTGCCGGGGCTAAATTAAAATATAACCATGTCACTGAATTATTTAAGAGGTTCTACAAGAATGAGCCGTTTATCCGGATCAAGCCGGAGGGAACATTCCCGAGGATCAAGGATGTGGCGGAGACGAATTTCTGCGATATCGGGGTCAAGGATTTTGGTAAAACGATCATCGTGATATCGGCGATCGATAATCTATTGAAAGGGGCATCGGCCCAAGCGGTGCAGAATATGAATATAATGTATAAATTGCCGGAGACCGCAGGATTACTATGAAAAAGATCCTGAAAGCGGTTTTACCCGCCGGCTTTAAGGCAAACGGGGTAGCTTGCGGGTTAAAGAGATCCGGCAAGCCGGATCTAGCCCTGCTTTATTCAGAGTTTCCTGCAATTGCCTGCGCGAAGTTTACTACTAACAGCATTATCGCCGCACCGCTTATACTCTGCAAAAAACATCTTAAATCCGCCAAAAGATTCCGGGCGATATTGGTCAACAGCGGGAATGCCAATTGTTTTACAGGCAAGGCGGGTATTAAGGATGCTTCGGACTGCGCCAGGGTAGCAGCCGGGGAATTAAAGATCCCAGAAAACAGCGTCCTGGTCAATTCTACGGGGATCATCGGTAAAAGGCTTGAGGTTGCCAGGATAAAAAAGGCCATTCCCGGACTTGTCCGGGGATTATCAGGCGCGGGTATCCATAAAGCCGAGAGAGCGATCATGACCACAGATACCTTTAGCAAAGAAGTGACCGTGGAATTAAAGATCGGCGCAAAGACCGTGCGTATCTGCGGTATTGCTAAAGGCGCGGGGATGATCGCCCCGAATATGGCAACCATGCTTTGTTTTATTATGACCGATGCCAATATTGAAAAAGGCGCTTTAAACAAGGCGCTTACATCAGCCGTGGAGAATTCTTTTAATTGTATAACTGTTGACGGGTGCATGAGCACTAATGATACGGTGGCGGTCTTAGCCAACGGGATGGCCGGAAATCAGCTTATCTCCGGGGGCAAAAGCTTTCGGGATTTTTCCAGCGCTTTGGGGGAGGTTTGTTTGGAACTGGCTAAAATGGTAGTTAAAGACGCCGAGGGAGCCACTAAATTTATCCAGATCGATGTTTTTGGGGCAAAGGATCAGCAAGAGGCAAAGACAGTTGCTTTGAGTATTGCCAATTCCGTACTTTTTAAAACCGCTGTTTTCGGGGAGAACCCGAACTTCGGCAGGGTTGCTCAGGCAGTAGGAGCAAGCGGCATCAAGATCAAAGAGGGGCAGTTAAAAATAAAACCGGGCTCCTTAAGAGGGAAGCAGGTAAAGTTGAGAGTGTATCTTTCCCGGGGGAAGGCCAAGAGCACGGTTTTTACCTCCGACCTTACTCCCGAATATGTAAAGATAAACGCCGAATATAATTAGCAAGGAGAATAATGAAAGAGGCCATAAGAAAAGCGGATGTTTTGATCGAGGCATTGCCTTATATAAAAAAATTCCATAAAAAGGTGATCGTGATCAAATACGGGGGAAGTATCCTGGGCGATGAGAAGATCAGGAACGGGGTGCTGGAGGATATCGTTTTCCTGAATTTTATGGGTTTGCGCCCTATCCTTGTGCACGGAGGCGGGCCGAATATCAGCGATCGCATGCGCGCCTCGGGAAAGAAGACGGAGTTTGTGGAAGGCATGCGCGTTACGGATGAGGAGACCCTGCAGTTGGTAGAGGAGGAGTTGCTGGTCTTAAATGATCTGATCGTAAAAGAACTAAACCACCTGGGCGCAAAGTCCATAGGATTAAACGGCAAGGACGGTGATCTGATCAACGTGGAAAAAAAGAAGACCAAGGTGGATATCGGCCTGGTCGGCCAGATCAAAACCGTAAATACCGGCCTTTTGGAAGAGGAGCTTAAGAAGGACAAGGTGATCGTCGTTCTGCCAATGGGGAAAGGCAAAGACAAGAATACCTACAATGTCAATGCCGATGAGGCTGCTTCCGCCATCGCCGCCAGCATGCCGGCGGAGAAGTTTGTGCTCTTGACCAATGTTAAAGGGATCATGCGTCATCCGGAAGACCCGAGTTCATTCATTTCTACATTGACGGTTAAGGAGATATCCGGCCTGATCGAGAATAAGATAATCCAGCAGGGGATGATCCCCAAGGTCCAGGCCTGCGTAGATGCGTTAAAGGGCGGTGTAAAAAAGACGCATATCATTGACGCGCGTACCCCTCACGGCCTGCTCCTTGAGATCTTTACCGACCAGGGTATCGGCACGGAGATCATAAAATAAATGAAGGCAACTGAGATATTTCAGGTTTATAAAGATAACATAATGCCCACCTACAACAAGGTGCCTTTGATCTTTGTCAAAGGAAAGGGTTCGCGGCTTTGGGATATTAACGGTAAAAGCTACTTGGATTTCTTTCCCGGTTGGGGAGTGGGGAACCTGGGGCACTGCCATCCCAAGGTTATGCAGGGGGTGCGGGACCAGATCGCTAAATTGATATTCGTCCCGAATAATTATTATCATCCTTTTCAGGCGAAATTAGCCAAAGAGCTGATCTATTGGAGTTTTCCGGGAAAGGTGTTCTTCTGTAACTCCGGGGCAGAGGCAAATGAAGGGGCGATCAAGTTGGCCAGAAAGTTCGGTGCTTCTACCGGAGGAAGATTTGAGATAATTACTTTTGAGAACGCTTTTCACGGCAGGACCCTGGCAACCCTGGCAGCTACGGGCCAGAAAAAATATCAGAACGGTTTTGAGCCTATGCCTGGAGGGTTTAAACAGGTTAAGTTCAATGATATTAATGCCGTTAAAGCGGCCATTACCGATAAGACTGCAGGGATCATGCTTGAGCTTATCCAGGGTGAAGGTGGTGTAAATATCGCGGCCCGGGATTTTGTCCAGTCGCTGAGAAAGATATGCGATGAGAAGAAAATACTTTTGATCATTGATGAGGTGCAGACCGGAATAGGCCGGACGGCAAAGATGTTTTGTTACCAGAATTACGGCATAACTCCCGATGTGATGACTTTAGCCAAAGCTTTAGGCGGCGGCTTCCCCATCGGCGCTATGATAGCCAGAAAAGAACTGGGGGATATATTGACTGCCGGCATGCACGCCTCTACTTTTGGCGGAGGGCCGGTTATCTGTAAGGCGGCCCTAGGGGTTTTAAAAGCGGTCCAGAAGGAGAAGCTGCTGGCGAATTGCCGGAAGACGGGGGAGTATCTCCTGGGCAAGTTAAATGACCTGAAAAACAGGCATCCTGTGATCAAAGAGGTAAGGGGAATGGGTTTAATGCTGGGCCTGGAGCTGGACATAGAAGGTAAACAGATCGTGCAGAAGTGTATGGATGCGGGTTTATTGATCAATTGCACGCATGATAAAGTCCTAAGGCTGATGCCGGCATTGAACACCACTAAAAAAGAAATAGATAAGGCAGTATTGATATTAAATAAAGTATTGCAGTAGGGACTGTCCCCGCAGGGGACTGTCCCTACTAAGATAGATATGTGTAGAATGGTGCAATACCCAAAAAGGATATTATGAAAAAAGACCTGATTTCAATACAAGACCTGACTTCAAAAGAGATAGAGGATTTAGTTGGCCTGACGGCCGGCTTGAAGAAAAATAAGGCCAAATTCGCCAAGGTATTGTCCGGTAAAACCCTGGCGCTTATTTTTCAGAAGCCATCCAACAGGACTCGGGTTTCTTTTGAGGTGGGTATGTATCAGCTTGGCGGGAATTCCCTTTGCCTTACCCCCCAGGAGATAAATCTCGGAGTAAGGGAATCCATAAAAGATGTGGCCAGGACCCTGTCCAGATATATCGACGGGATCGTCATAAGGACCTTTGAGCATAAGAATTGCCTGGATATGGCGGAAGCGGCAAGCGTTCCGGTCATAAATGGATTATCGGATTTTTCGCATCCCTGCCAGGCATTAGCCGATATATTCACGGTCAAGGAAAAGCTAAAAGGACTCAAGGGTGTTACCCTGGCTTACGTGGGAGACGGCAACAATGTTTGTAATTCCCTGCTTTTTAGCGCAGCCAAAACCGGGATAAATATCAATGTAGCTAGCCCTAAAGGTTACAGCCCGAGTGAAGAGGTAGTTAAAATGTCATTGGCAATTGCCAATGATACCGGCAGCCGGATAAAAATTACCGATGACCCGGTCAGCGCCGTCAGCGGGGTGCAGGTAGTTTATACGGATGTCTGGGCGAGTATGGGCCAGGAGGATGAGATCATTAAGAGAAAAGCCATCTTTAAGGATTTCCAGATCAATAGCAATCTTCTGGCTAATGCCTCACCGGATGTTTTGGTGATGCATTGTTTGCCGGCGCATAGAGGTGAGGAGATCACCGACGAAGTTATGGACAGCGCCAATTCGATAGTCTTTGACCAGGCGGAGAACCGGCTGCATATTCAAAAAGCAATTTTGATAAAACTTCTCAAGGAGTCAAAATGAAGAAAGTTGTCTTAGCGTATTCAGGCGGATTGGATACCTCCTGCATAGTCAGATGGCTTAAGGAAAGGGAGTATCAGGTTATCTGTTTTGTGGCTGATCTTGGCCAGGGATTGGGTCAGGGCGAAAACTTTGAAGCGATTGAAGAGCGGGCTTTGGCTGCCGGTGCTTCAAAGGTTTACATCCGCGACCTGCAGGAGGAGTTTATCGATGATTTTATAATCCCGGCATTAAAAGCCAACGCGGTCTATGAAGGTAAATACCTTTTGGCTACGGCATTAGGCAGGCCGTTGATCGCCAAATACTTAGTGCAGATCGCGCATAAAGAAAAGGCAGAGGCGGTTGCCCATGGCTGTACCGGAAAGGGCAATGACCAGGTAAGGCTTGAGGTAGCCGTAGGTATGCTTGATCCGAGATTAGAGATCATTGCTCCGGTCAGGGAATGGGAATTCAAATCCCGGGAGGAAGAGATCGAATATGCTTTGAAATATAATATCCCCATAGATGTGACCAAGAAAAAACCTTATAGTATCGACCGGAATATCTGGGGGATCAGCATTGAGGCGGGTATTTTGGAGAATTTGGAGCAGGAGCCGCCGGAGGACGCTTACATGATCACCAAGAGCCCGACGCATTCCTCAAGCTATCCGCGATATATAGAGATATCCTTTGAAAAAGGGGTACCTAAAAAAATAGACGGCAAGGCCTTTAAATTAAAGGATCTGATCAACCATCTGAATGAGGTCGGAGGCCAATTCGGCGTGGGTAGATATGATATGGTCGAGAACAGGCTGGTGGGGATAAAATCCCGGGAGATCTATGAAGCGCCCGCAGGGACCATACTTCTTGCCGCGCACAAGGAATTAGAGGCGCTGGTCCTGGACAGGGAGCTGGCCCATTTCAAGGAGATGATCAGCCTGAAATATGCCGAGCTGGTTTATTATGGTTTGTGGTTTTCCGCTTTAAAAGAGGCCTTAGACGGTTTTGTGGAGAAAACGCAGAAGCATGTTAGTGGTACTATAAAACTAAGATTATCAAAAGGAACCTGTGTTGCTGTAGCCAGGAAATCCAGAAATTCGCTTTATAAAAAAGAATTAAGCACTTACGGCAAAGAGGATAAATTTGACCAGAAGCTTGCCGAGGGTTTTATCAAGCTCTGGGGAATGCCGTATAAAAGGTAATTGCGGCAAAACAAAAAAGAGGGATTAATGTCTAAAAAACTTTGGGGGACGAGATTTTCCAAGAAGACACACGCTTTGACGGATAAGTTTACCTCCAGCATCGCTTTTGATAAAAGACTGGCTAAGTACGATGTCTTAGGCAGTATTGCCCACG
>JAQUME010000026.1 GCA_028718245.1 Candidatus Omnitrophota bacterium | reverse complement strand
CTTCCTTGCGATACGCGTCCATCACGTAGGGAATACCTGAAATTTCCTCCGCGTCCTTGGTCAGGCTCATCAGGTCTTTTCTGGAAATGCTTCCCAGGCTGAAATTACGCGAACCTGCCATAAGCTGCTGAAGTCCGACTTTGAGCCGCTGGGAGAAAGTGTAGATCCCGACCGCGCCTAAGGGTATATCCTTCATGTCGTCGCCGTATTTTTCCGCCAATTCCTCGTAGCAGACGAATATCTCTTCCGGCTTCATGCCGAACTCCGAAACAGTCGGAGGCAGGGTATTGTTGGCGATCCACTCTCCGATATTCTTACCAACAAAACCGGGGATCATCAGCGCCCTGCCCATGCACACTGCCTTTACGTATGGCGAGCCCATAGCGAGCACTTTGAAGATATGGTCCTCCAGGCTGAATCCTCCGGCAATGGCGATATCCGGAACGCGTATTTTCTTTTTGGTTAACTTTTCGCAGAACTCAATAGCCAGCGCCTGCAGGTAGAATGTCGGGATTCCCCATTCCTGCATCATCCTCCAGGGACTCATCCCTGTGCCGCCCGGAGCTCCGTCAATGGTCAGGAGATCGATCTTGGCCATTGAAGAGAACTTCAATGCCTGGGCCAACTCAACCGCCGAATACGCCCCGGTCTTTAAAGTGATCCTCTTAAATCCCAGGTCCCTTAAGCGCTTGATCTCCTGCATAAATCCTTTTTCCGAAACAAAACCAAGCCGGGAGTGCCTTTCAAATTCTTTGATCGCGCCGGATTTAAATGCCTCCTGGTTGGCGCCCACTGTCGGATCCGGAGTAACGATGTAGCCGCGTTTCTTTAACTCCTTTGCCCTGTCCAGGCTCTTGACCTTGATCTCACCGCCGATACATTTTGCTCCCTGGCCCCATTTCAACTCAATGGTCTCCAGCTTATGTTTCTTGCGCACGTATTCGGCAACACCCAGCCGCGTATCCTCCACGTTCATCTGCACCAGGATCTCACCATAACCATCGTGAAACCTCTTGTAAACCTCAATGCGCCTGTCCATATCCGGGGCGCTGGTGATCTTGCCCTTAGAGTCCAATTCCAGTTTAGGGTCAATGCCGCAGACATTCTCTCCGCAGACAATGGTTACTCCGGAGATAGCCGCGCCCACCGCAAAATGCTCCCAGTTCTTGCGGGCGATTTCCGTTGAGCCTAAAGCGCCGGTAAAAACAGGCAGCTTCATTTTTACTTTTTTATCCCAGCCGTATTCTGTTTCTGTTTTGACGGAAGGAAAAGTCGCGGTATCGGGTGAGCCCTCAACCCCTTTGGGCAAGCCATTTGCGCCCTGCGCGTAACCCTGGATATTTAAATGGGAATAATCAACCGGGTAATCCTTATCGCCGCCGGCAGTCATTTCGCCGAATGGCCCGGGATAGATAACCTCTCTGCCTCTAAATGATGACTTAAACACCTCGCAATTCCCGCGGCAGGCCTCAAGGCAGCGCGAGCAGAGCCCTGAACACGGAACAACGTTTTTTGAGCGGTTGAATGTGCGCGTAGCGTCATTTCCGCCCGGAGTACGTAAGTTCATGCTTCCCCCTTTCTGGTTAGAAAATGTGCATTTTCTGCTTATTTTTTAGGCACAAGCATTAAAATAAAAACGCCCCCCCTCACGCAAAAACGGACGCCTTTGTCCATCACCTGCATATTAAGCAATATATTAACATAGCCCGCTGCCGATGCAAGAACTTTTGCTTTAACCTAACTTAATTCCTTCCACTTTGTTGTTACTAAGACTATAACACTGATACCTAAAATTAAACCAACAAGCGGCGGCGAGAAGAATGAGAGCAGGCTTACCACTATAGCTGCTATTCCTGCCTGGCGGAGTTTTTTCCTAAGAAAGTAGCCCGTTCCACAGGCAACTAGACCGATGATCAATACATAAAACGGAAAAGCTACCGCTTTGCCTTGGGCGATCTGGGGTATCCCCAGGACAATACCGCCTAAAAGATTTAAGATGCCAAGAACCCATAACAACGTTGAAGCCATATTCATGGTTTCTCCTTTCTTGCTCTGCTTATTTATTATTATGAATATCTAACGTCCGGACCAATTCATTTTGAAAATCGGGCCAATTAAGCTTGGATTTGCCGGTCAACAGAATATATACGTGGCCAAACGGGCTTTCACCTAAATATTCGCTTACAGCCCCATTTTTTACTTCATCCATTACCCCAAATGACCCCATATTTTCTTCCCAGGCAAACATATCCACTGGTCCTCCTGCCGCAGCTGATTTTTCCACAGGTTGCTCTGTTAACCACAGGTTTATATATCCGATGTCGGACAAAGAACTGGAACCGCCGGATAAACCGATACGCGCGCCTTTGCCCTGCTTCCTGCCGGCTGGAGATACATCTTGATCCTTTGCATACACACAAATCTTCCAATTTTCGGGAAGCATTTGCATTAACCTATCTATCGCGGAATCTGTCTTTGGCATGGTGCCAGCGGCAACCTCAATACTGACAGTGTTTGATGCAGGAATACCTTGTTTCTCTGTTAAGGATAAACCGGATCTTCCGGAAAACTGAACAGTATATTTGCCGGGTTTATCAATTTTATATAACAAATTGAGGTCAAATGCAGGATTGAGGACAACTGTTTCTCCGGGTTGAATGGAAGCTGATCCGCCCATAGTTTGAAAAACTATGTTGGAAACAAAAGGGGTTTTTGTCCCTGCAGGATCATTTACAACCAAAGAATCCTCAAATTCTAAAAACGCTCCGGGATAAGCGGGGATAGAGATACGGTAAAACAACCCATCATTCAACCAGACGTCGCCTAACACGGAATAGGTAATTGCCGCGCTGCTCACATTGGTCATCTCCAGCTTGAATTTCATTGGCTGTCCAAGGGCGTAGGTTGATTGCAAAGGAACCAGCCTGGTCTTTAGGCCGCCCTTCTCGACTCCCCATTCCTCAGAAAAAGCTGAAGATGAGAAAGCTACAATAAAGATGCCGGCTAATGATGCGATTACCCCTAAAAACCGCATTTTCATATATTACCTCCTAAGGTAAGACCCCTGACGCTATTTTACTCCCAACCGGAGCATTGTCAATGGCTTGATCCTGCGGGCTCAAAAAAAACCGGGTGAATATCGCGGTTCTTCCTGCGATGCTCACCCGGCTTGCGTTACGATATTAACTTGCTTATTTTACAAACAGCATCTCCCTATACTTCGGCAGGTCCCAATGCTCATCGGATACAACCCGCTCCAGATCATCCACATGCTTCCTGATGTGCTCCATAAGGGGTTTGAGCTCCTTAAAATAAAGCTCTGCCCTCTTCTCCGGATCAAGCTTAGAGGCCTTTTCCAGTAGCCTGACCATCACCTTGGTGTTGCGCCGGACGTAATAGATCTTGGAGGTGACTTCGCTTAAATGCTCTTTCTGGTCATTAAGCGCCGCTTCCTCAAGCTTTACTTTGGCGCTTTTCTTGAGATTGGCCACTTCACCGATGGTTTTAGCCAGCATATGCTGGTATTCTATGCCCGCCGGGACTACGCTGGCATTCACCATTTCATTCAGCGTGCTTGCCTCTATTTCCAGGACAAGGTTATAGGTATGGATCCAGATATGGTAGCGCGAAAGTAACTCTTCTTTGGTCAATACTTTGTATTTCTCAAAAAGGGCAATATTCTTTTGTTCGGTCAATGCCTCCAGCGCTTCAACGGTAGAGGCGACATTAGCTAGTCCACGCTTCTTTGCTTCTTTCAGCCATTCCTCCGAGTAGTTATTGCCTTCAAAACGCACTTTCCTGGTATCTTTGACGACTTCGGAAACCACTGCCAAGACCGCCGCATTGAAATCTTTTCCGCCTGATTGGGCCTTTTTGATCTTATCCGCCACAAAATCAAGGCTGTCGGCGATGATCGTGTTGATCACGGTTATCGGGGTAGAAATATTCTGCGAGGAACCTACCGCGCGGAACTCGAATTTCATCCCGGTAAAAGCGAACGGCGAGGTGCGGTTCCTATCGGTAGTATCTTTATTGAACTGCGGCAGGCGCGCCACCCCTAAATCGATCACGTCGTGTTTTGAAACGCTGGATTTAGCGCCCTTCTCCAGGGTATCTAAGATCTGGGTCAGCTGCTCCCCTAAAAATACGCTGATAATTGCCGGCGGTGCTTCATTGGCGCCTAAGCGGTGTTCATTACCCGCCATGGCAACGCTGGCGCGTAAAAGATCGGCGTGATAATACACCGCGCGTAACACTGCCGCCAGCACTGCTAAAAATTGCAGGTTGTCTTCAGGGGTATCTCCGGGGTTAAGCAGGTTATTCCCCTTATTGTCGGCCAAAGACCAGTTAAGGTGTTTTCCGCTTCCGTTAATTCCGGCAAAAGGTTTCTCATGCAACAGGCAAACCAGGTTATGCCTTAAGGCAACCTTTTTCATTAAATCCATCAAAAGCTGATTATGATCGGCAGCCAGATTCGATTCCTCGAAGATCGGAGCGAATTCATACTGATGCGGTGCGACTTCATTGTGCCGGGTAGTCACGGGTATACCGATCTTATATGCCTCCTCGGCAACCTCATACATAAAATTAAGCACCCGCTCTTTGATAGTGCCGAAATACTGGTCTTCAAGCTGCTGGCCCTTGGGCGAAGGCGCCCCTACAAGGGTGCGGCCGGCCATGATCAGATCCTGCCTGAGGTTGTAATAGTTCTTATCAATAAGGAAATACTCCTGCTCCGGTCCGCAGGTGGAATATACTTTTTTGATGTCTTTATGGCCGAAGAGTTTCAGCAGGTTCACCGCTGCCTTGCTTAATGCCTCATCAGAGCGCAGCAGGGGAAGTTTCTGGTCAAGGGCATCTCCATGGTAAGAGATAAATATAGTCGGGATGCAAAGCGTTTTACCGAGCTTGCTTTCCATAATGAACGCAGGGCTGGAAGGGTCCCAGGCAGTATAACCACGGGCTTCAAATGTGGCGCGGATGCCGCCTGAAGGAAAACTTGAAGCATCGGGTTCTCCCTGGATGAGCTTGTTGCCTGAAAATTTCTCGATTACTTTGCCGGGTGCGGTTATAGAGATAAAACTGTCGTGTTTCTCGGCGGTCAAGCCGGTCATCGGCTGGAACCAGTGGGTATAATAAGTTGCGCCTTTGGCGATCGCCCAATCCTTCAAAGCATTGGCGATCTCATTTGCCTGCTCTAAGGTGATGATCTTACCTTCGTTCATCCAGAGCTTAAATGCCTCAAGGGTTTCCTTGGAAATATGCTTCTGCATAGTTTCCAGGTTAAAAGTATTTTCTCCGAAATAGCTGGAAACCTTTTTCGGCTGATCAACTTTCTCCAAATCCACGCTCTTGATTTTTACCAAAAGTTCCTGCCTGATGCCCATTTTATTTCCTCCTTGTCTACCAAGACAACACCCGCGCAATACCGCTAAGCGCGGGGTGTCTTCATCTTGCTTTATGACTAAAGAAAAAGCGTCCACTCCCGGCCTCGTATCCGATCGCAGTGAACGCCAATGTTCTCCTTCCCTGACTGCATAATATGGCACTACAATGTGCGAAATTACTATACACTAAACTATCCTTATTTACAAGTAAAAAATTTCCTTTTTTGGTAACCGGATCAGCCTATAGCCGAAGAACCCCGCTCTTCGGTACGGATACGGACGCATTCCTGCATATCCAGAACGAATATCTTTCCGTCGCCGGTCTCCCCGGTTTTAGCACCCTTGATAATGGCTTTTATGGTCGGCTCAAGGTAGTTGTCATTTATGGCAATCTCGAGGCGGATCTTACGCAGGAGGTTACCGGTTTCTTTTACCCCGCGATAAACTTCGGTGACTCCCTTTTGCCTGCCGTGGCCTAAGACCTCGCTTACGGTGATCAAGTTCACATCCGCTTTATACAACTCATCCTTGACTTCTTCTAATTTATACGGTTGGATTATCGCGATCAATAGCTTCATAAATGCCTCCTTGCGCAGAAAGCGCACACCGGCCTATCCATTTAGGCCGGGTGTTATTCTAAAATGGTATATGCCCGTTCGCGATGCTGGGTAAGGTCAAGTCCGACCATTTCATCCTTCTCGCTTACGCGCATCCTGAAAAAGATATCCACAAGTTTGTATATAACAAATGTGGCAAAAAAAGTATAGCCGACCGCGACTGCAACTGCCAGTAATTGCACGAGCAATTGCCTGGGATTGCCGTATAATAAACCATTATTTCCCGCGGGATTTATCAATTTAGAGGCCAGCACCCCGGTTAAAAGCGTACCCAGTATGCCTCCGACGCCATGTACCCCGAAAGCATCCAAAGAATCGTCATAGCCGAACCGCGGCTTGGTTATGGCAACCGCGATAAAACACACTATGCTTGCCGCAATACCGATAAGAATAGCTGAAACCGGAGTTACGAATCCTGAAGCGGGAGTAACTGTGGCTAAACCGGCAATAGAACCGGTCACTATGCCGAATACCGTGGGCTTACCGTTACGTATCCATTCCAGCAATGCCCAGCTTAAACCTGCTGCCGCTGCCGCCGAATTAGTAGCGATAAAAGCGCTCACCGCTATCCCATTGACCGCCAAAGCGCTTCCGGCGTTAAAACCGAACCAGCCGAACCATAAAAGTGCTGTGCCTAAAACTACGAAAGGAAGATTATGCGGAGAAGGGGTATGCTCCAGATTTTTTCTTCTGCCGATAACAATAGTCGTAACTAAGGCCGCGATCCCGGCGCTGGTGTGCACGACAATTCCTCCGGCAAAATCCAGCACACCGAGAGCCTTGAGCCATCCTCCCTCACCCCAGACCCAGTGGCATAAAGGATCGTAAACAAATGTCGCCCAAAGCAGGATAAAAGCTAAAAAGGCCGAAAACTTCATTCGTTCGGCAAAAGCGCCGATGATCAAAGCCGGGGTGATCACGGCAAACATCATCTGAAAAACCATAAATGCCTGGTGTGGAACGGTCGCGGAATATCCGGCGTAGGGTGTTAATCCTACACCGTTGAGGCCAAACCAATTAAACCCACCCCAGAATCCATTACCCGGGGCAAAAGCAAGGCTGTAACCAAAGAATATCCATTGTAAGGACAGCAGACATAAAGCGACAAAACATTGCATTAAAACGCTTAAGATATTTTTACGCCTGACCATGCCGCCGTAGAAAAAAGCTAAGCCCGGCGTCATCAGCATTACAAAAGCCGCCGACATCAGAACGAATAACGTATCAACCTGATTGATCATACTGCCTCCTTATTAATTCTCAATTGAATAATCAATTGTCTAAAAACTGGGCAAATAAAAAGACGCCTTTACGGTTGTATTTCACCAACCGCATTGGCGCCAGCATTGCGCTATGAGATATAAACACTGCTCCATGCTTATATCAGGTTATATTGATACAAGTAAATAGCTGCTTGATTTGGTAACCTGTTTTTTTAACCTATGGCCGGCGAACCGCGCTCTTCGGTGCGGATACGGATGCATTCCGCAAGATCAAGGACAAAAATCTTGCCGTCCCCGGTTTCCCCGGTTTTTGCCCCCTTGACGATTGCCTTAATTGTCGGTTCAAGGTAATTGTCATTTATGGCAATCTCGAGACGGATCTTGCGCAGGAGATTCCCGGTCTCCTTTGCCCCGCGGTAAACTTCGGTCACCCCCTTCTGACGGCCATGGCCCAGGACCTCGCTTACGGTGATCAGGTTTACATCCGTTTTATACAACTCCTCTTTTACTTCTTCCAGCTTGTATGGCTGGATTATTGCTATGACTAGCTTCATAGATTCCTCCCATTTTTAGGTTTTGTCTATATTCTACCTGCTATCTACTACCTACTCTCATTCCAAGACAGTATACGCCCTTTCACGATGCTGAGTAAGATCAAGGCCCATGGCCTCTGACTTCTCATCTACCCTTACGCCAATGAACAGGTCCACTAATTTATAAATTACCAAAGTAACCACCCCGGTATAAACAATGGTTACTCCCACAGTCAAAAGCTGCACCAGGAACTGCTTGGGGTTGCCGAAGAATGCCCCGTTTGCTCCGGCGGAATTAACCAGCTTTGAAGCAAATAACCCGGTAGCCAAAGCCCCCCAGATCCCTCCGACGCAATGCACTCCAAAAGCATCCAGAGAATCATCATAACCGAACAAAGGCTTGATCACGGTTACGGCGATAAAGCAGAATACGCTTACCAGTAAGCCGATAATGATCGCCGGGATAACGCTGACAAAACCTGCTGCCGGCGTAATCGCGACTAACCCCGCGACCGCGCCTGAACAAGTACCAAAAATAGTCGCTTTACCATTACGTATCCATTCAATTAATGCCCAGCTTAAGCCTGCTGCCGCGGCCGCCGTATTGGTTACCACAAAAGCATTTACCGCCAGGCCATTTGCCGCTAAAGCGCTGCCGGCATTAAAACCAAACCACCCAAACCATAATAATGCGGTCCCTAAAACCACAAAAGGCATGTTATGCGGTGTAGGAACATTTTTTTCTAAATTACTTCTCTTACCTAATACTATTGCCGTAACCAAAGCAGCTATACCGGCGTTGATATGCACGACAGTGCCTCCGGCAAAATCCAAAGCGCCCATGTTCCTTAACCATCCACCCATTCCCCAGACCCAGTGGCATAGCGGATCATAAACAAATGTCGCCCAAAGCAGGGTAAAAACAAGGAAGGCGAAAAATTTCATCCTCTCGGCAAAAGCGCCGATGATCAAGGCCGGGGTGATGATAGCAAACATCCCCTGGAAGACCATAAACGCCTGGTGTGGTATTGTCCCGGCGTAATCCGCGTATGGCTCTAACCCTACACCGTTTAAACCCAGCCATTGCAGCCCTCCCCAAAATCCATTGCCGGGGTGGAAAGATAAGCTATACCCGACTAAAACCCACTGAAGGCTTAAAACACACATAATAATAAAACACTGCATCAAAACACTTAACACATTCTTTCGCCTGACCATGCCTCCGTAGAAGAAAGCCAATCCCGGGGTCATCAATAGCACGAGCGCCGCCGAGATCAAAACCCACGCCGTATCACCTGAATTCATCCTGCTCCTCCTTTGTTAATAATGTCCCGACTGGTTAACCAATTGCGCAAATAAAATCAAAAAGAATCCCTTCAATTACCTCCCTATATTAATTAATCTATGCTCAATTTCTCCCTGACCAGCCGCGCGTAAATCTTATTTATCCGCGCTGTCTTAAGCCAACGCTCAACCGTGGATACCTGCACATCGATGATCCTGGAAAGGTCAAATAAAGTATAACCCCTCTCTTGCTTGATGATTCTGATCTTGCTTATCAGCTCCTTATCCAGCATTACACAGCACCCTCGCCTTTTTCACCGGTGCGGATCCTGATGACATTTTCAACCGGATAAATGAATATTTTGCCGTCCCCTATTTCTCCGGTTTTAGCGATACCGCTGACCAGTTGTATGATCTTATCCACATCCGCATCCTTAACAATGATCTCGATCTTTATTTTAGGGATAAAATTCAATTTAAATTCCCTGCCGCGAAACTGCTCGACTATACCTTTTTGCCGGCCATGGCCTTCAATATGGGTAACCATCATGCCCGGACAGCCAAACTTCTCCAGGGCATCCGTAACCTCTTCCAACTTCTCCACCCTTATTACGGCTTCGATCTTCTTCATTTTATCCGCTCCTTCTTCAATTATTGAATATGTAGAAATTCGGATAAGCCGGTGTGCCGTGCTCGGGAATATCCAGACCTTTTATCTCCTCCTGCGGCGAAACCCTGACCCCAAAAAACTTATCCATGGCTTTAAATACGATCAAACCCAGGCCAAATGCCCAGGCTGCGCAGACAAGCGCGCCGATAGCCTGCGCGATCAGCTGCCCGGGACCTCCGCCGTAAAGTAATCCCTTTACCAGAGGCCCTTCGGTAGTGCCTAAGCCATAAGTGCCGTCGGCAAAAAGGCCGACGCTGATAAGCCCCCAAAAGCCGTTGATGCCGTGCACGCTTACCGCCCCGACCGGATCATCCACGCCCCTGTTCTCCCAGAAATAAACGCTCAACACGACCAATAACCCGGCTATAGATCCGATAACCACCGCTGACCAGGCCTCGATCCAGGCGCAGGGAGCGGTAACCGCCACCAATCCTGCCAAGCAGCCGTTAAGCATCATACCGACATCCCATTTTTTGGTTTTCGCAAAAACCAACAGGATAGCTACGGCCGCGCCGGCTGCCGCCGCTAAATTGGTATTTACCGCGATAACCGCGATCCTCAGCTGATGCGCTGAGAAAGTGGATCCGGGATTAAAACCAAACCAGCCGAACCAGAGAATAAAAGTACCCAAAGCAGCCAAGACAATGCTGTGGCCGGGAATGGCTTTTGGTTTGCCATCCTTGCCGAATTTCCCGAATCGCGGGCCTAAGACAATTGCCCCGGCCAAACCGACAAACCCGCCGATTGTGTGCACGACGCCGGAACCGGCAAAATCAACGTGGCCTATACCGAAGGGAATCTTGGAAAGCCATCCGCCGCCCCATACCCAATGCCCGTATATAGGGTAGATTATCGCCGTAACCGCGAGGCTGTATAAAAAATATGCCTTGAATTTCAGGCGTTCGGCTATGGCCCCGGAGACAATGGTAGCGGCTGTCCCGGCAAACACCAGCTGCCAGAAGAACATTAAATACCTTCCTACATCATAATTAGCTCCGTGGAGGAACCAGCCGGATGTCCCGATCAGCCCCTTGTAATCATTGCCCATCATAAAGGCAAAACCAAAAGCCATAAAGACCAAGGACGCAGTAACAAAATCTATAGTATTCTTAGCCATAAGGTTAGTCGCGTTTTTGGCGCGGCAGAACCCTGCCTCGACCATCGCAAAACCCGCCTGCATAAAGAAGACCAGGAACCCGCACACCAGGATCCAGACATAATCAACGGGGGCCTGCGGGTTAGCCGCAAGGGTAGCGGCTCCGCCGGGATCCTGAGCAAAACAGGCGCCTGCGCTTATTAACAATCCTGTTAATATCAAACCCAGTAGTCTAAACATGTTTTCTGCCTCCTTATCCCTAGAAATTAACGTCCAGCTGAAAAGTTATCGTATCCCGCAAATTGGGATTATTGTATATTTCATACCCAACGATCGCGGAAATATCTTTGGTAAAACTCCAGGCAAAACCGTAGTTCATGGCTCCGTAAGAAGACTGGGTGCCCTGGTAATCAACGCAAATCCAGAGCTTATCGGAGATCTCCGACATCGTCCTCTCCCAGGCAAACATGGGGCCGATATTATCCCGGTCGCCGTTTTTATCACGCAGCAATTTTGCCCTGCCGTTAAAAAACCCGGCTGAAAACCTGCCCAGGTTAACGTTGGCGATGGAAACGGTCCTGGCTCCTCTTAAATACCAGACATTATAATCGGTAAAGTTATGCTTGGTTCCGGCATCATAAACACCGACGGCAAATGCCGGCATGTATTTAAAATACGTGTCTTCCGGCACACCTGCTTTAAAATTAAAATACCAGGGGTAAGTATCAAGGGCGGGGCCAAAACCCTTTTTATAATCAAACCCGGTTTCGGCCATAATTTTCCCAAGCGGGGTCCATACTTTTCCCAGGAGATTCTCCTCCGGCTTATCCGACAATAAACTGAAGGTCAGGCCGTAAACCTGCTGGACATAAGCCCTTGCCCCGGTATGGTCGGTTTTTCCGGTCGGCGTATAACTATCCGCGGTAATATGTATCTTTTTGTAAGGCTGGATGTCGGTTGATGGAGACCATATGAGCGTAGAAGGCGTAGCATATGCGTTAGAAAATCCAAGGATACATAAGACCGCTAAAGTTAAACTAATCTTTTTCATTACCTCTCTCCTTTCCAATAAAAAAAGCGCCTTTGAAAGTCCACCTTGGACTAAAAAAGACGCCTGTGTTTAAATCTTACACTTCAATGTGTCTTACACCACTACAAGTAAAAAATGTCCCAATCTGGTAACCTGGGGACGGCTCTCAACTCAAAACAGAAGTGTCCCTATCTAGATGCTGCGAGGATTTCCGGCGGATCTTTTTCATCATCTTCAGCACGGTCACATGCGAAACCCCCAGCTTCTTACCTATATCTCTTGCGGTCAGGCCCAGGCTGCAATATTCCAGGAGCATTTTTTCCCTGAGGCTAAACCCGTTATTCCGGATACTTTGGGCTAAAAATTTATTGTGCAGCTCCTGACGGCAATCTTCGCAGGACCAATACTCCCCTAAAACATCCTCCATGGTAGCGCCGGGTTCCGCGCTCAAGGCTGCGTCAATACTGACAATTCCGGAGCGCTCGTTTACTTTGCGGATATAGTTCCTCAGGTAAAAATAGCATCCCTGCAGGATATAGCTGTCTGTTTTATCGCTCAACTTACCCTTTAAAAAGTTACTCCAGAGATGGATCACCGCCTCCTGATAAAGGTCGTCATGGTTAAAGGAACGGTAACGCCCGTTTAATCTGTAGGCGATCCGTTTGATCGTTGGCGACAGTTTCCTGTGCAACTCTTCAAAGTCCATATCTCTAAATCCTCATAAAAAAAGCGCCCTTCCCCATTCCCGGGTAAAGGACGCCTTAGTCCCAACAAAAAAAGCCTTCCAGGCATTCTCTGCCCAAAAGACCTCTATGTCTTGCTTACTTCGTTGTATTCAAAGAATACCACAAATACAGCGCTTGTCAAGTTTTTTTAGCCCCTGTATTTGTTCGTGATCGGCATACGCCTGTCCCTGCCGAAGGCCTTGGGAGTGATCTTTATTCCCGGGGCTGACTGCCTGCGCTTATATTCGCTTGCGTCAACCATCTTCAGGGCCTTTGCAACTATCCCCTTATCAAAACCCAAAGAAACGATCTTCTCCAGCTCTTTATCATCTTCGATATATGCTTTCAGGATAGGATCTAAAATATCATAGGCGGGGAGCGTATCGGAATCCTTCTGGTTGGGCCGCAGCTCGGCGGTAGGTTCTTTGGTAAAGACGCGCTCGGGTATAACCGGGGACAAAGAATTTCTGTAGCGGGATAGTCCATAAACCAGCTCTTTCGGGACATCTTTAATAACGGCAAAACCTCCGGCCATGTCCCCGTAAAGAGTGGCATAGCCTGTGCTCATCTCCGACTTATTGCCGGTTGCCAAAACGATCCAGCCGAATTTATTGGAGAAGGCCATAAGCATATTCCCCCTTATGCGCGCCTGCAGGTTCTCCTCGGCGATATTCCTCTCCATGCCGAAGAAATGCTGCTCTAAAACCGCCAAATACATTTTATAGATCTGCTCGATGGAGATCGTGATGAATTTTATCCCCAGGTTCCGGGCCGTCTGCCTGGCATCCTCTTCGGACTCCGGAGAAGAATAGCGCGAAGGCATGAATATACCCACTACATTATCTTTACCCAGGGCATCTACGGCAAGGCTGGCCACAAGGCTGGAATCTATCCCCCCGCTTAAACCCAGCACTACCTTCTGGAAACCGTTCTTTTTCACATAGTCGCTTAAACCCAGCAACAAGGCCTCGTAAACCTCTTTAACCGGCTCTAAAATCTCCCGTCTGTGAACCGGCAACCGAGGTTTTTCTTTTGCTCCAGTCTTATCCGTGATTTTAATTATGTTTTTGGCGCACCTTGCTTTTGAGCCGGGCATCTCCAGATCAACAGCCAACAATTCTTCTTTAAAGGCCTCCAGCCTCTGGATGACCCTGCCTTTATCGTTAACTACCATGCTCTGTCCGTCAAAAACCAGCTCATCCTGTCCGCCGACAAGGTTTG
>JAQUME010000025.1 GCA_028718245.1 Candidatus Omnitrophota bacterium | reverse complement strand
GACTGGTGCACGGGAAATACGGGAGCGCGCTCCGCGCGCGGAACATTGACAAAGATTGAAATTATTTTAACGGTGAGTGCTGGAGACAGGTTCTAACTTTCTCCAATACGCACCACTTAAAAAATCCTTGCCGGATTTTTTAAGTGGAGTTAAAGCGACCGTCGCGAGGCGACAAGCGCGCAGTAAGCGCGCACTTGCGCAATTCAAATCAGCGCAAGGTGCCGAGCAGGGAGCGTAGTGCCTTGACTGATGTACAGCGAGTGAAGAATCTTATACCGTTATGAATCTTAAGCTAACCCTCAAAATATTTTTTATTATTTTATTCTTCCCGTCTTTAAATTGTTTCCCCTCTTCAATAAAGGAACCTGAGTTTGCCGGGCAGTTTTACCCCGCAGGTAAAAGAGATCTGTCGGCGATGATCGATAATCTTCTGGAAAAAGCCGCTCCCAAAGCCGTACCCGGAGATATCTTCGCGCTTATCAGCCCGCACGCAGGATACGGGTATTCAGGCCAGAGCGCTTCTTTCGGCTACAAGCTTATCAAGGGCAGGCCTTATAAAACAGTAATTGTTTTGGGGGCCGGCCATCATAAGCCTTTTAACGGTGCTGCGTTTTACCCCAATGGTTCTTTTATGACTCCTTTAGGCAGAGTGGATATAGATGAGGAATTCATAAAAAGAATATCCGGTAAAGACCCCGATTTTTTCAGCGATGAGGCTGTTTTTGCAGGCGAGCATTCGGTGGAGGTGCAGCTTCCTTTTTTGCAAAAATCCCTGTCTGGTTTTTCCATCGTTCCGGTCATCGTGGGTGATTGCACGCTGGATACCTGTAAGAAGATCGCCTTACTGCTTAAACAGGAGATCGGCGGGCGAAAGGATGTGTTGGTGGTGGCATCGACCGATCTGTATCACGGTTATGATCCTGAGGAGGCGGCTAAAACCGACGCCCTTACCCTGGATCTTATCAAGAAAATGGATTATGAGGGTTTATATTACGCCTTGCGCGATGAAAAAGCCCAGGCCTGCGGAGGGTTTGCGTCGGTTATCGCGTTGATTTTATCAAAAGAGAGGGGATATGATAAAGTTGAGCTTTTAAACCATACAAATTCCGGCATCGTGACCGGAAAAAACATAAAAGGTGAATGGATCGTGGGTTATGCCAGCATCGCTATTCTTAAACCGGAGGAGAAAATTATGCTAAATGACCAGCAAAGAAAAAGGCTGCTCAAGATCGCCCGGGATTCGATCGCAACTTATCTAAAAACAGGCAGGAAGCTGGAAGCTAATGAGAATGATCCTGTGTTGGCCCAAGAGATGGGGGCTTTTGTCACGCTTAATAAGGATGGCCAGTTAAGAGGGTGCATCGGAAGCCTGACGGCAACACAACCGCTTTATTTAACCGTGCGCGATATGGCGATTGAGGCAGCGGTGGATGATCCGCGTTTTTCTCCGCTTAATCCGGAGGAGCTTAATGAGGTAGAGATAGAGATCTCCGCGCTTTCCCCTTTAGAAAGAGTGGATTCAGCGGATAAGATCGTGTTGGGCAAACACGGGGTGGTTGTGCGTAAGGGTTATCACAGCGGAGTTTTTCTCCCGCAGGTTGCAACCGAAACCGGCTGGAGCAAGGAGGAATTTTTGAATAATCTCTGCGAACAAAAGGCGGGCCTTGCGCCTTCATCCTGGAAGGATAACGAAACCGAGCTTTACATATTCGGCGCCGAGGTGTTTTCTGAAAAAGGATCCGGCCAATGAATCGTTTCTTCGCCGGAAAGATCAACCCAAAGGATAAGTTTATTATAATAAGCGATCATACCCAGCTGCATCACTTAAGGGATGTGCTCAGGGTTAAACCCCGGGAAGAGGTAGCGGTTTTTGACGGATCAGGCAATGAATATATTGCCGCGGTAACAGAGATCGCTTCCGGGGCTGCGAAGCTGGAAATAAAGGAAAAAAGGCCGGTCAATGAACCGGGAGTTAAGATAACTGTTGCCTGCGCTATCCCTAAAAATGTGAAGATGGATGATATCGTGGATAAACTTACGCAGTTAGGGGTCCAACGCCTGATCCCGCTTCAGACAGAAAGGGTGATCGTAAAGCTGGATAAGCAAAAAAAAGCGGAACGCCTTTTGCGTTGGCAAAAGATCGCCTTAAGTGCGGCCAAACAAAGCCAGCGAAGCAGGATTCCGGAGATCGATCCTATAGCCGAATTTAAAGATGCTGTTTTAGCAGGCAGCGATTTTGATCTTAAGCTGATCCTCACTCTGGAGGGCCAAAGGAAATATCTAAAAGATATTTTCAACGATTTTCCAGGGAAAATTGAAAAAGTAATGCTGCTTATCGGGCCTGAAGGTGATTTTACGGCGGATGAGGTTGCTCTGGCAAAGGAGTCCGGGTTCCTGCCTGTTTCTCTCGGATCCCAGGTCTTGCGGGTTGATACGGCGGCTATCGCGGCGGTCAGTTTTATTAAGCTAAATGAAGAGCATTAAATTCTTTACCCTGGGCTGCAAGGCTAACCAGTATGATACCCAAAGTATAAGAGAGAGATTCTTGAGCAGGGGTTTCCGGGAAGCGCAAGCGCGTAAGCAGCCGGATTATTTTCTAGTAAATACCTGCACGGTCACCTCCGGGGCAGATCAGAAATCCCGTAATATCATCCGCAGGTGCGTGAAGTCAAACCCAAAAGCAAGGGTAATAGTGACAGGGTGCCTTGCAGAAAAAGATTGGGGGCAATTGGCTGATATCAGGGGCGTCGGATTGGTAATAAAGAAAAGTTTTTTCCCCGAAAAAATAAGCGGCTTTAGCTCGCATACACGGGCGTTTTTAAAGATCCAGGATGGCTGCGCCAATTTCTGTACCTATTGCAAGGTGGCGTTGGTCAGGGGCAGGGAGAAGAGTAAAGGGCTTAAGCAGGTGTTTAAAGAGGCAGGAGCGCTGGCCGGAGGCGGATATAAAGAGATCGTCCTGACCGGGATCTGCCTCGGGGCATACGGAAGGGATCTTTTACCTAAGCAAGAACTGGTTGATGTGCTCGATATTTTAGAGGGGGTAGAAGGCTTGGAGCGCATCAGGCTCAGTTCTATTGAAGCCGGGGATGTCTCTTCAAAGTTGATCAGCCGCCTGCGCACAAACAAAAAGCTTTGCCGGCACCTGCACATACCTATACAGAGCGGGGATGACCGGATCTTAAAGCGGATGAACCGTAAATATACCGCTAAAAATTACCGGGATCTGATCGCCGGGATAAAGCGCGATATTCCCGGTATTTCCATCACTACCGATTGCCTGGTTGGATTTCCGGGAGAAACCGGGGAGAATTTTGAGAATACGGTCAGCCTGGTAAAAAAGATCATACCTTTAACTACGCATATATTCCCGTATTCGGCCCGTCCCGGCACCAGGGCCGCGGACTTTAAAGGAGCGCTTGACCCGAAATTGATCCGCCAACGCTGCGGCCGCCTGGCTGAGATTGCCAAAGAGTGCAAGAGTAAGCTCATGCTGGGGTTTAGAGGAAAAACAGCGTTGGTTTTGATCGAAGGCGCTTCAAATGATGATGCCGGACTGCTGGAGGGCCTGACAGATAATTACCTTAAGGTAAAATTGCCTTTTAAACCGGGTTTGGCGAATAAGATGGTGCGGGTCAGGCTGAAAAGTATTTCCGGAGACAGTTTCATCGGGGAATATGTTGACAAATGTTAATTTGGAGTTAAAATCTACCCACAGGGGTAGTCCTTTTTTACCTTTTATGAAAGGGATTATAAACATATGAAGACGCGTATTTATTATCATCACACGGATTGCGGGGGAGTGGTTTATTACGCCAACTATCTTAAGTTTATGGAGGAAGCGCGCACCGAATATTTTGACTCGAAAAATATTTCGATCAAGCAGTTGGCTGAGAGTGGGATCATGTTCGTGGTAGCCCGCCAGGAGGTGGATTATAAATGCCCGGCGGTTTACGGGGACGAACTTGAGACCCTGGCCCAGGTAGGAGCGGTTGGCTGCGCCCGGATCGATTTTTTACATGAGATCTACAACCAGAGCAAGCAGCTTATTGTCAAGGCCAAGACAGTGCTTGTGTGTGTGGACAAGAATTTAAAGCCGAAGGCCATTCCCGAAGATCTCCGTAAGAAACTATCCTGAGAATATGAATGATCTACTAAAGCTATTGCGCAAAAGGCGCAGCATAAGGAAATTCCAGGACAAAAGCATACCTGAGAGCGACCTGGAGTCAATTGTTGATGCCGCCAGGTTTGCCCCTACTGCCAGGAATGCGCAGCCGTGGGAGTTTGTTTTGATCATCAAAAAGAATAAATTAAGGGAGTTGGCCGGGTTGGCTGAAAACGGTTCATTCCTGGATGAGGCAGCTGCATGTATTGCGGTATTTTGCGTGGATACCAAATATTACCTTGAAGACGGATGCGCTGCCACCTGTAATATTCTCCTTGCCGCCACAGCGTTGGGGATCGGCTCCTGCTGGATCGCCGGGGACAAAAAACCTTACTGCCCGCAGGTAATTAAGCTGTTGAATGCGCCTTCAGGTATGAAGCTGGTAAGTTTGGTCGCTTTGGGGTACCCCCAGGACAGGAGCGCGTTTAATGAACCGGTAAAGCGCAACCTCAAAGAGTTGATGCATTGGGAGAAGTTTTGATGCCGCAAATTATTTGGTCAGGACAATCCGGCTGCCTGCTGCCCTTGCTTATAATCTTCAATTTTTTCTTTGGAAAATTATTTTTCCCTTCTACCGCCATATGGTTAGGTATAGAGGGGGTGCTTATATTGTTGTTTATCCTGAAAATACATTTTTTTATCCGTAAAATAAGAGGACAGCTTGGCCCGGAAAGCCGCGGTCCTGTTTCCGGCAGCCGGAGCCATAGGGCAAGAGGCGAGGTTATTGATGTGGAAGGAAAAGTGGTTGAAGAAAGGGAGAAGCTCAAATAACACCGTGATTTTTATTGACAACCCCCGCAGTTGTGCTATTATTCATCCTAATTTTTAAAAGTTCAAAGGAGAAGTAAATTCCAAAGATTCCTGAAAGGAGAGCAGTAAAATGGGTTTTGATCTGTTGTTGTTAGCACCGGTAGGGTCGATTTTAGCTTTAGGTTTCGCGTTTTATCTGGCCTTAAGTATCTTAAAAATGGATGAAGGAACGGATAAGATGAAGGAGATCGCCCAGGCAGTGCGTATCGGCGCGCAGGCATATTTAAAAAAACAGTATCTGGGTGTTTCCATGTATTTCATAGTTGTATTTTTCATTCTTCTGGCTATGGCTGTGAAGAATTATCTGGTCATATTTGTTCCCTTTGCTTTCCTGACCGGAGGATTTTTCTCCGGCCTTTCCGGGTTCATCGGCATGACTATTGCCACGCGCTCCTCCAATCGCACTGCCCAGGCTGCTTCAAAGAGTTTGAATTCAGGGCTACGCGTGGCTTTTTCAAGCGGAGCGGTTATGGGGCTTACTGTGGTTGGCCTGGGATTGCTGGATCTAAGCGTATGGTATTATTTCCTGAACTGGTATTATTCAGCCCATCCTTTGCCTGTGGGAGCCGATAAGATCGCGGCAATCACCTCAACCATGCTTTGTTTTGGTATGGGTGCCAGCTCCATGGCGCTTTTTGCCAGGGTAGGGGGAGGTATTTTTACCAAGGCCGCGGATGTAGGAGCGGATTTAGTCGGAAAAGTAGAGGCGGGTATCCCTGAAGATGATCCGCGCAACCCGGCAGTTATTGCCGATAACGTGGGGGACAATGTCGGCGATGTTGCCGGAATGGGGGCCGATCTTTATGAATCCTATGTCGGTTCTATTGTGGCTACCGCCGCTTTAGGTGTTGCTGCCGGTCTGGGTGTTGCCGGGGTAACCGTGCCTATGGTTATGGCGGCAGTGGGGGTTATTTCTTCGATCATCGGGACATTTTTTGTGAAAAGCGGGGAGCAGGCCAGCCAGAAAGTGCTGCTGGCAGCCTTACGTAAAGGCGTATTTACCAGCTCATTTTTAGTCGCGGTGATCTCGTTTTTTCTGGTGAAAGCAACATTAGGGGTTGAGCACCTGGGGGTTTACTGGGCAGTGCTGGCGGGTTTAGTCGCTGGTGTTTTGATCGGCTTATGCACCGAGTATTATACTTCCAGCGGGTTTAAGCCAACCCGTTCTATTGCCGATGCTTCTTTAACCGGGCCGGCAACCGTAATTATCGGCGGTATCGCGGTAGGTATGATGTCTACCGCTATCCCGGTAATTATCGTGTGTATTGCTATTTTAGCCAGTTTCTTTTTGTCCGGGGGTGCGGCGAGTTTTAACGCCGGGCTCTATGGAGTCGCGATATCAGCCGTAGGTATGCTTTCTACTTTAGGCATTACTTTAGCTACCGACGCCTACGGCCCGGTAGCGGATAATGCAGGGGGGAATGCCGAGATGGCTAAATTACCTCCTGAAGTGAGAAAAAGGACCGATGCCCTGGATTCCTTAGGCAATACTACAGCGGCCACCGGAAAAGGTTTTGCCATCGGTTCGGCAGCCTTGACCGCGCTGGCATTGATCGCCGCGTATAAAGACCAGGTCCTGCTTTTTGGGAGAGATATAAATACTAGTATGATGAATCCTACGGTGCTGGTAGGTTTGTTCATAGGAGGAATGCTGCCGTTTTTATTCTGCTCTATGACCATGCGCGCGGTAGGAAGGGCTGCGGGAAAGATCGTGGTGGAGGTGCGCAGGCAATTTAAAGAGATAGCCGGGCTTATGGAAGGTAAAGCCAAGCCTGATTATGCCCGTTGCGTGAGTATTGCTACGGGTGCTGCGCAAAAAGAGATGATCTTGCCTTCTCTTTTAGCGATCGCTTCTCCTATAGCCGTAGGCTTGTTAATAGGCATTGATGCGGTTGCCGGGCTTCTGGTCGGGGCGACTGTCACCGGGTTTGTGCTGGCGATCATGATGGCTAACTCCGGCGGCGCCTGGGATAATGCCAAGAAATTCGTGGAGGAGGGTCACCACGGCGGCAAGGGATCACTTGCGCATAAAGCCACTGTGGTTGGAGATACTGTCGGAGACCCATTTAAGGATACCTCAGGCCCGAGCTTGAACATATTGATCAAGCTTATGTCCATGGTCTCCATCGTATTTGCCTCATTCATCCTCAAGAACGCCTTAATTAAGTAGGGTTTTCTGGGTAGTAGGGGACACTTCTATTCTATATGGCCGTAAGAATAGAAGTGTCCCCTTCTCATTACCTAGAAGCGTCTCTGTCTTGCTTGCTCGTTAAGTGTTCATCCTGCCTCGTGAACTCGGCAGGATTTCGCTAGATCAAAACTTACTGGTGCTCAATTTTTTTGTTTGACAGGGTTTTTTCGGTGCTATAATAACCCTGATGGACGATCTGGAGTTTGTCCAAAGCTGCCTCAAAGGGGACAAGCAATCCTGGAACGAATTTCTCTCGCGTTATTCCCACCTTATCTATAACTATATCTATAGCGCTTTAGCAGTAAAGGGCCGCAATTTTTCAGAGGATCAAGTCAACGATATCTTCCAGGATATATTCCACCTTTTGGTCAAGGACAATTACAAAAAGCTGTCTACCTACAGGGCCAGGAACGGCTGTTCCCTGGCTAGCTGGCTAAGGCAGGTCACGGTCAATTTCACCATAGATCATCTGCGCAGGCTAAAACCGGCCATTTCCATTGATGCTGAAAATGAGGAAGGTTTTGGGCTTAAGGATACTCTTGCCGATCTCTCGCCAAAGGCCGCGGATTTCCTCATCCATCAGGATAAACTTAAGACCCTTTATGAGTGTATTGATTCACTTGAGGCAGGTGAGCGGTATTTTATGGAGTTGCTCCTGGGGCAGGCTTTGAGTTTGGAGCAGATCAAGGAGCATCTCAAAATCAACCGCGGGGCAATGGACATGCGTAAGGGCAGGATATTCCAAAAGCTTGAGGAATGTTTTAAAAAGAAAGGTTTTGGGTTAGATTTCATTAAATAGCGCGTCTATTGAGAGAGGGAGATGTATATGTCTAACTATCTTGAGAAAATAATCGGGATCATTTACCGAAAGCGTAAGGGTCTAGCCGGATCCATAGCCGGCCTGCATCCGGATGAAGAGGCTTTGGCTTGTTTTCTTGAGGATAGGCTTTCACAGGCCGATAGGCTGCTTATTGAGAGGCACCTGGTGAGTTGTAATTCCTGCGCCGAATATGTAGGTACTCAGCTTAAGATGGAATCCGTATCGGCTAAGGATGTCCCGGAAATTTTATTGGAAAAAATCAAAAAGCTGGTGATCAATGAAGATAACACCGGGCTTATTGAAATATTCTTCAAGCTTAAAGAAAAGGTGATCGAGATCGTTCAGACAAGCGGTGATGTTCTAGTGGGCCAGGAGCTTATCCCCGCCCCGGTCCTGCGCAGCCGCCGGATAAAGGATTTCCGGGAGGAAGTGGTTATCCTGAAAGACCTTCAAAGTATCCGGGTTGAAGCCAGGCTTAAGAATAATAATGCCAAGAGTTTTGACCTTACTGTGGCAGCCAGGGATAAACAGAGTCAAAAACTTATCCGCGATCTGAGAGTCACGCTTTTGAAGGGGGGCCTTGAGCTGGAATCTTACGCTTCAGATGACGCGGGCGTGATTTTCAGGGATATCCTGCCGGGAGTTTACAGGGCAGAGGTTACAAGGTCAGGAGAAAAGGTCGCAGTAGTGGAGATAAAAGCCGAGGTCTAGGAGGATGCAGCTTACACAGGCTTTAACCCTGGAAGTTTTTAAGCAGGAATCTTCCCTTAAACTAGGCCTTTTTACGCAAAATGATCCCCCTGCCACCTTGAGGCATTACAACCAGGTTTCTGTTTCTTTTGAAGAGGTTAACTGTCTTTGCCGGGAGCTGATCTGCATTTTAAACCGGCCGGCTAGGATAGATGCGGAGGCGGAAAACGCGCGTAAGATCGGCCGCCTGCTTTGGGATCACCTGATCAGCCGTCCGATCAAAGAAAAATTAAAAGACAGTTTACCCGCTCAACTTACCCTTTCCCTGGATGAGGAGCTGATCCATATCCCCTGGGAGCTTATCTTTGACGGTTCTGATTTTCTCTCTCTTAAATTCAGCATGGGAAGGCTCGTGCGCAGTAGAGGGGATTCAACAAGCGTACGCTACCGTAATGTATCCGACCGGCTGAAAATGCTCATCCTGGCCAATCCAACCGGCGACTTGAGTTCCGCTTACTCTGAAGGCCTGAATATCAAGAATCAGTTCGCTCATAAAAGGGAAAAAGTACACGTTGATTTTAAGTCCACTACCATAGACAAGGCCTATGTGAAGAAGAACATCTGCGATTATGACATCCTGCATTTCGCCGGCCATTGTGAGTTTGACAAAAATGACAGCCGGCGCTCCGGCTGGTTATTCAGCGACGGCGTGTTCAGCGTGGAGGAGATCCTGAAAATGGGGTTGAGTTCCGACCTGCCTGCTTTGATCTTTTCCAATGCCTGCCATTCAGCCGAGCTTTCACCGGGCCCGGTCAATTCCGGCTATCAGGAGGTAAACTTTAATATGGCCGGGGCCTTCCTGCTTGCCGGGGTGCGCCATTATATAGGCTCTATCCGTAAGATAGAAGATACGGCAAGCCAGGAGTTCGGCCGCAAATTCTATACGCAGCTTCTTTCGGGCATAAGCGTGGGAGAATCCCTGCGGCTGGCCAAACTGAAACTGATCAAGGATCACGGTTTGGCAGGTTTACATTGGGCAAGCCACCTGCTTTACGGCGACCCGGGTTTTGTTTTCTTTAGGGCGAAAGCAAAAAAACAAAATAAGCGGCTGCTAAGCGCCCGAGCCAAAAAGGCTGTTTTTTCCGGGGGGATATCAATCATTATTATTGTTTTAGGTTTTCTGGCTGCCTTTTGGATACCCAAGCTTCATCCCGGCAAGGTTTATCTCTTCCTGAACTCACAGGCGCAATACCGCAAAGGCAATAATCAGGCTGCCATAAATCTCGGGTTACAGGCGATCAATAAGGACCGGAATTTCCTGAGCGTTTATCCGCTGATCGCCAATGCCTATTGGCGCATGGGAGAAAAACAAAAGGCGCTGAAGTATTATTTTGATTATGTGCTTAGAAGCGAAAAGATGAAAAACAGGAAGCATCTCGCCGACGCCTATATAAAGCTGGGTTGGTTCTATCAGTCCTCCGGCCAATATGCTAAGGCGCGCCAGTTCTACGATAAGGCCATTGATTTAAGCAGGAAATTAAAGAACAGGGTCAAAGAGGCCTCGGCATTAAGAAAATTAGCCGTCTGGCACATAGACAATGAGGATTATGAAACTGCCTTGGAATTATTGACTAAGAGTATTGCCATAAATCTGGCAGGCGGTAATGATTTCGAGCATCGCAGGAATCTTGCCAGCGATTATTTTGATATCGGGCTGGTTTTCGCGAACAAGGATGATTACGCCGGAGCAAAGGAATTTTACGAAAAAAGCCGCAAGATCTTTGAGCAGCTTAAGCTGGAGAATGAGTTAAGCGATTGTTTCTTTAATCTGGGCGAGATCTGCCTATTCCAAAAAGAATACCAAAGGGCGATGGATTATTATTCTAAGGGGTTAAAGATCGACCTGGCCCAGAATAACAAGGTTAACTTAGCATCCGATTATAATATGATCGGGGAACTTTACCTGGAGATGGATAATCTGGAGCAAGCCGAAAGTCACCTTAAGCATTCCTCCGAGCTGGCTGAGGAAATTAACAGCCCTCCTGACCTGGCCGTTGCCAATTATAATCTGGGGCTTTTGTACAAAAAAATAGGGAAGAAAAATCCGGCCAGGGAACATTGGCGCAGGGCCCAGGAAATATACAGGTCGCTTGACCCGGAAAAATATAAGGAGATCCGCAGCCAATTGATGGAACTGGATGTTTCTTGAGGAGGTATGCACCCAAACAAATAGGATTGTTTGGGTGCCACATTCGTATGTGGAAAAAAGTCAGAAAAAAGATGAATTTATCCGTATATCTTTATTGATAATAATGTATAATAATGAAAAGGAGGTAACAATATGCGCATATCAATAGCAATGGGGTTGGCGGCGTTGACTTTATCGGTCCTTGCCGGATGTTCAAGTTTTCAACTTGCCGAACAAAGAAAGGAAACAATAGTTGATAGCATCTCTCCGAATGCCGTGACTGTAACTTTCTGCGGGAATGCCTATATGGACCAAAAGGAAGTAGAGAAATATGCGCTGCAACGGGCCTCCAGGGAGGCATTGTCAAAAGGGTGTTCACATTTTATTGTAGTTAGAAAAGATGATAAGTCAAAGATCTGCAGCCTTAGCTCCGGGATGAATAAAAGGCATCCTTCTAACGCGCCTCCGGTCAAGAATTCCGGATACGTGACTTCATCGGAATTTGTGGAGCCTAACGTAACTTTAACCATCCAGTGCGTTCCTAAAGGGGAAAAAATCCCGGAAGGCGCTATCGATGCCCAGGAGTACCTGCGGGAAAATTTTCCCGGATTAGAAGAATAAGGAGGATTTATGGCTGAATCTGTTTATAAAATAATCGAATTGAGCGGAACGTCAAAGACTGACATCGAGGGAGCTATTCAGAGTGCTATATCCAAGGCATCGGAGACTATCCGTAATTTAAAGTGGTTTGAAGTTGTGGAAACCCGCGGGGTTATTGAAAATGATCGTATTGCTTATTGGCAGGTTACATTAAAATTAGGTTTTAATGTTGGGAGCGATGAAAGAACAGGCAAGGAGAAAGTTCCTGAAGCAAAAGAACAAACCGGGAAACAGGGAACGGTGAAAAAGGAATCGCAAGCAAAAGAAGGCGCTAAAACAGGGGCTTCAAAATACCGCTGTAAGGTCTGCGGTTATATATATGATCCGGAAAAGGGAGACCCAAGCCAGGAAATAAAGCCAGGCACTCCTTTTGAGGAGCTGCCTGATTCCTGGAAATGCCCGGAATGCGGGGTTAATAAGGAGCAGTTTGAAAAGATAGATTAGGCGCTAAAAGCCAGATGGACAGGCTGGATGAGGATTATAAAGCGGGAAAAATTACCAGGCAGGAATACGATATTCGCAGGGACCAGATAAAAAAATGTTCGCTTATATATTAGTGAGGCAGGTCGAGTATTTCAAGCATAAGATGTCCGAAGGAATTAAAAATGACAATCCAAGGTACAGGGCGTAAATAAAAAGGAGGAATCAATGAGCAACGACATTCTCTTACCACCCCTGCCCTACGCGGATAACGCGCTGGCCCCTGTAATCTCCGCAAATACGATCAGTTTCCACTATGGCAAGCATCACAAGGGATATGTTGAGAACCTGAATAAGCTGATAGCAGGAACTGAGTTTGCGGCCTTTCCGTTAGAGAAAATTATAACTGAAACAGCAGGTAAAGCGGATAAAACTGCGATTTTTAACAATGCCGCGCAGGCATGGAACCATACGTTTTACTGGAACAGTTTGAAACCTAAAGGTGGAGGAGAAGTCCCCGCGGCCTTGAAGCAAAGAATTGAAGCATCCTTCGGCACCCTGGACGCATGCAAGAAGGAGTTGGCGGCTATGGCAATGAGTCAGTTTGGCAGTGGTTGGGTTTGGATAGTTCTGGATGGCGGCAAGCTTAAGGTGGTTAAGACCAGTAATGCGGACATGCCTTTAACCATGGGAATGAAACCGCTATTAACCATTGATGTATGGGAACATGCCTACTACTTGGACTATCAGAACCGCCGCGCGGACTACGTTAACACTGTCCTCGACAAACTGATCAACTGGGGTTTTGCCGCAAGCAATCTCAAGTCATCTTAGTCGTTCTTGCTGTTTTCGCTATATGCTGGATCGCCAATGTTGACGTTAGTTTATCTGCAGGAAAAAGCGGGATCCATTTTAGCGTAGAAAAGGGTAAGGATGGGGTTCGATGAAAAAGGCTTAGATAGGCCCGGGTGCAGTAACTACAAAGGAGGGGGGAGTGTTTAAAAAAGTAACGGTTTTTGTTTTTTCGGGGTTATTATTGTTGAATATTTATGGGTGTTTTGCTATTGTCGCCGGAGCAGCAGCCGGTACAGGGACAGCTGTCTGGCTTTCCGGAAAACTGACTCAGCAATTCAATGCACCTTATGAGCAAACCATTAATGCCGCCAGGTCAGCCGTAGATTCTCTTAAATTAACAGTAGTAAAAGAAACAAAAGGAGAGGCTGTAGCTCAGATTAAAGGCAATTATACCGATGGCCGGGAATTCTGGATCGATATCCGCAAGGTCACCGAAGCCTCTACAAAGGTTGAGGTCCGTGTAGGAGGGGTGAGCGCGGATAAGGCAGCTTCTGATAAGATCTTGAAGAGGATAGAGAGCTACCTCTAAATTATTAATTTAAATTATTAATTCAGGGACACATTACTTAATTCCGTTTAACAAGCAAAATATGGGAATTAAGTAATGTGTCCCTCTAATAAAAAATTGCTTGACAATTAATTTTTTTTGGTTATACTCTACTATAATCATAGGATTAGTAGACAAGAGAGGTTTAAGATGAGAATTACATATAAAGGTGACTATGCCCTAAAAGCGCTTTTAGATCTGGCCCTGCATTATGAACAGGGGTTATCTACGATACATGATGTCGCAAAGCGTATTGACGCTCCGGTAAAATTCCTGGAGCAGGTGCTCTTGGACCTGAAAAAAGGCGGTTTTGTGGAGAGCAGGCGCGGCAATGTCGGTGGTTACCAGTTGGCCAAAGATCCTGCTGATATAACTTTAGGCGAGGTGGTCAGGTTTATTGACGGACCGATAGAGCCGATCGGCTGCGTGGAAAAAGGCTATTCTAATTGCGTTGACCTGAATAAGTGTGTTTTTAAGAATATCTGGCAGAGGGTTGCCCAGGCAACCTCGGATATTATTGATAATGTAAGTTTCGCGGATCTGGCCAGGCAGGTTGATCTACGGAAAAACGCGCTGGTTTACTCCATTTAGC
>JAQUME010000024.1 GCA_028718245.1 Candidatus Omnitrophota bacterium | reverse complement strand
ACTCTCTTATGATACCTAAAGCCAGGTTGATCTCCGGCCGGTAATACCTTGTTCCGGCGGTGGGCTTAAAGATCTTGGTCTCCAGGCCAAAAATTACCGGCAGCCCTGCCTCCTCGGGAGAACCGGAAGGATAAAATAACACCCCCTGCTCGTCTATCACGAAATCCCTGTAGAATTTAACCAGGGCCAAAGGCTTTCTTTTTACAAAATCTACGAACACGCAGTTCGGCAATATCCTGGCGAACCTCACCAGCCGGCAATCAGGAGAACTAAGGCGCGCCTTAAGCGCCTGACCCTTTAGGTCCAGGCTGAATATATTCCTTCCCTTTAAATAATCAAAGGATACATCGGAATTCCTGACCACCACCTGGCCAACCGCGAAAAAATCCGAGGTAGTCAGGACTTTCCAAATATATCCTATTAACAAAGATATGGCAAGCAAAATTATCGCCAGGATCAAAACTATTTTTACGGGCAGTTTAAACCTTCGTTTTTTCATACGCCAGCTCCAATAACTTAAGGCAAAGCTGATCAAATCCTATGCCTACGCACTTGGCAGCCTTAGGCAGGAGGCTGGTCGCGGTCATGCCGGGAATGGTATTTACCTCCAGAAGATACGGCAGATTGTCCTGCCCTAATATAATATCCGCGCGCGAACAGCCGAAACATCCCAGGGCCTTATGCGCAGCCTGCGCCGCATCCCGGACAATTCCGGCTATATCCTCCTCCAACTGCGCCGGCACAATATACTCCGTAAGCCCGGCCTGATATTTTGCCGCGAAATCAAAAAATTTGCGCTTGGGGATGATCTCAATGACCGGCAGGGGCATCTCATCCAGGATGCCGACGGTAAGCTCCCTTCCTTTAATATACTCCTCAATGATTATGCGGCTGTCAAACTGAAAAGCCAACTCTATTCCTCCTGCCATCCCCTCCTCGTTTTCCACGATGGATAACCCTATGCTTGAGCCGTGGTTTGCCGGTTTGATCACCACGGGAAAACCTAAATCATTTTTAAAATTCCCTCTTTTTCGATAAGCTGATATTTCCAGGGAGCGCGACTTAGGCACACAAAGCCCCTGCTTCCTGAACACATCGAGAGAACCGATCTTGTCCATAGCCAAACAGCTTGACTCTACGCCTGAGCCGGTAAAAGGAAGGTTTAATTCTTCAAGCAAACGCTGGACCATGCCGTCCTCTCCAAAACGGCCGTGCAAAGCGATAAATGCGCAATCAAGATGATGATCCTTTAATAACCGGCTGTTCACCCCGGAATTGTCGGTGATTATATCTATGCCTACGGCATCTAAACCCGATGCCAAAAGCGCTGACAACACAGCCTGTCCGCTCTTTAAGGAGATATCCCTTTCCGAGGAAGGCCCTCCCATTAAAACCCCAACCCTGCCATAATCCTTTATTTCCATATTTTTATTTCCGGCTCAAGCTTCACCTTAAATTTTTTTTCCACTTCTTTGGCCGATAAACGCATAAGCGATAGGACATCTTTGCTTTTTGCCCTGCCTCTGTTTAAAATAAAGTTCGCGTGAACCGGCGAGATAACTGCTCCCCCCGCTGCCCTGCCTTTTAATCCGCATGCCTCAATAAGCTTGCCTGCAGGCCAGAGGGCCGTAGGATTCTTAAAGACACATCCGGCACTAGGCAGGTTATTCTCCTGGCTTAAACTTCGCTGTTTAAGCAGGCCGCGGATCAATGAAGAGATCTGGCTCGGCTTACCCGGGGTTAATTTCAGCTTAGCCCCGGTAATTATATATTTTCCCAAATTGGATCTACGGTAGCCAAACTCAAGCCGGCTTTTTTTTAGAAGTTTGGCTTTACCATTATAATCCAAAACACTGACCTCTTCAACCATATCTCCGATGGACTTACCCCAGGCGCCGGCATTACCCATAAGTCCCCCGCCCAATGTCCCGGGGATGCCCGCTAAAAACTCTAACCCCGATAAACTTCTCTTCTTTGCCGCTGTTAACAGCCGGCTAATTTTCAGGCCGCTTCCTGCCTGCAGGTGAACGCCGTTAACAGCCAGGCCTTTAAAATCCTTGCCGCTTAACCTGATCACCAGGGCATTTAAGCCGGTGTCGCTTGCCAGGATATTGCTGCCTGCCCCCAATATAAAAACAGGGATGCGTTTGGCCCTGGCAAAAATAAGGGCATCCCGCAATTCTTGCAAAGTATCAGGCTCAAAGAAAAATCTCGCCGCGCCGCCGATCTTGAAGGTCGTATAGCTAGCCAGCTTAACGCCGGGTTTTATATTTTTATCTAAGTTCTTGGGCCAAAGCATCGCTAACCTTTACGATATCCCCGGCGCCGAGGGTGACCACCAGGTCCCCGGGCCGGCAAATTTTCTTGATATGCCCGACAATTTCTCCTTTTTTCAAATATACAACCTCTTTATCCGGACGGGAACCCCTGATCTTCCTCAATAAAGCCTGCGCGTTTACCCCCTTGATCGGCTCTTCGCTTGCCGCGTAAATATCCGTAATGATCAGGTAATCCGCCTGGTCAAAAGAAAGCGCGAATTCATCCAAAAGCAGCTGCGAGCGGCTATAGCGGTGAGGCTGGAATATGACGATCCGGCGGCCGGCCTTCAGATCGGCAAGGGCCGACAGGGTGGCTTTTATCTCTGTGGGATGATGGGCATAATCATCGATGAGCAGGTATTTATCGCTTTGAAACCTTATCTCCAATCTGCGGCCGGCGCCTTTATAGGCCTCCAGGCACCTGCGGATATGCTTTAATTCAATACCTAACTCTAATCCCAGGCCGATCACTGCCAGGGCGTTGGAAATATTATGCCTTCCTCCCAGGGCAAGATGAAAACGGGAGACAAATTTATTCTTAAAACAGCAGTCAAAATCCGACGACAAACCACCCAAGAGTATATTCCTGGCGTAAATATCGGCTCTGCCTTTCAGGCCAAAGAATAAATGCCGTTTCTTAGAGGCCTTCGTCAGTTTTACCAGGTTAGAGTCGTCCCCGCAGGCAAAAATACAGCCCCCTTTCTGGGTGCGCTTTAGAAAATCCCTGAACGCGGACAGCTGGTTATCAAAATCACCATAATAATCCAGATGCTCATGGTCGATATTGGTTATAATGGAATATTTCGGCTGATAACGCAGGAATGACCCGTCTGATTCATCCGCCTCAGCGACGAAAAATTCCCCGCTGCCCAGGCAGGCATTGGTATCTATATTTTTCAGGATCCCGCCGATGGCTACCGTCGGGCAAAGCCCTGCCTCGATCAGCATATAAGAGATCAACGAGGTAGTAGTGGTCTTGCCGTGGCTTCCGGCTACGGTTATGGCGGCCTTCTCCCGCATCAGCTCCGCCAGAACTTCGGCCCTTTTGATCAGGGGTATTCCCAATGCTCGCGCCCGGCGCATCTCCGGATTATTTTCTCTTATTGCCGAAGAATAAACCACTGCTCCCTGGCCGTTTATATTTTTGGCGTCATGGCCGATAAATATCCGGCAGCCCACTTTCGAAAGCTCTTCGGTAACCCGGTTTGCTTTCAGGTCCGAACCGCTGACCTTAAAACCGCCTTTAACCAGGAGGCTTGCGATGCCGCTCATCCCGATGCCGCCGATGCCGATGAAATGATAATGTTTTTTCATCGCAAGATGCAGGACTTCCAGGAGCTTTCCAGCTCCTCCCTGGCTCCAAAAGAATAGGTAAGGGCCAAAGCCCGCCTCAGGTCCTTATGGTCCCGCAGGTTCTGGCAGAAGAGCACGAACCTGTCTTTGCCGAATTCGCTGATCAGATAATCAAGCATGCTGTATGACTCCAGATAAAACAATTCCACCTTTTCCCTGTCGTTGGAGTTGGCCGGATAAAAACCTTCCAGGCCGCTTAAATCCATAAAAGACTTTTTTTGTATCTGGCCGGCCAAATATGCTTTTATGCCGGGAGTCCTTTTCTTCTCCTGATAACTTGCCACCCCCTCCTCAAGCCAGAGAGGGATTGCCGGATTATTAAAACCCACCATCTCCCTGAAAATAATATGCCCCATTTCATGCGGAAGGATATTATCCAGGAAATCCGGGGCAGTAACAAAAGTCCGGATAACCTTGGTGCCGGGCAAAGCCTCTCCCCCCGACCATTCAGGAGTGCCTGTCGCTCTCATATATTCTCCCTGGGTGTCAAAGAGATAGATCTTGGCGCGTTCCTCCCAGGTCCAGAAATTAAACCGGTTAAAACCAAGTTCTTCGGTTATGTCGTTGTAATATTTTTCGGCCCTCTCTGTCAGCCGGTTGAGCGTATCCTCCGGAGCCGATTTATAATAAACCAGAAAATGCGTGCTTTTAAACTGCTTCCAATCCCCATCTCCGGCAAACAGGGACAGGGGAATAAAAAAGAAGAAAATAAATAATTTTATCCTGCGCATTGGGTTAAGTTTAATACCTCTTGAGCCAAGAGGCCCGCGGCATCCGGAAGCTGGATCTTATCATAGGCCCGGGCCATCGCTCTTAATTTCCCGGGGTCGGCTAACAGATCCTCAAGCACGGTTTTTAATTTCCCGGAGGTGAGCTCGGAGTCAAGAATAACTTTTGCGCTGCCAGCCTCCTCCAGCACGCGGGCATTTCCCAGCTGGTGGCTGTAGGCAAACGGATACGGGATCAATATTGCCGGCAGGCCGAATTTTTCCAGCTCCGCGATCGTGGTCGCTCCTGCCCGGCAGATCGCCAGGTCCGCTGCGCTATAAGCATACTGCATGGCGGAAAGAAAATCAAAGAGTTTATGGGTTATGCCTGAGGCGGTATAAACACTTTCAAGCCCGGTAATCTCCCCAAATCCGGAAATATGGATCACCTGCAGCTCCCGGCCCCTTGCCAAAGCAACTATCCCGGCGGAACAAGCGCTGTTTATCTTCTGCGAGCCCTGGCTGCCTCCGGCGATCAATATGTTGAATTTACCTTCTTTAAACTTGAAGAAATCCAGCGCCTCCTGCCTCGGGACCCTGGCCAACTCCCTGCGTATGGGATTTCCGGTAACTACCATTTTTGTTTCGGGGATCCGTAAATATTTTTTTGTCTGACCGAAAGATAAAGCAGCCCTGTCCACAAAGCGGCACAATAGCCGGTTAGCCCTGCCCGGGAGAAGGTTCTGCTCATGGATCATGGTTTTTATCCTGAAGAGCCAGGCCCAGAATAGTAAAGCCACCGTATAAAGGCTTCCAAATCCTATAACTGCATCCGGCCTGAATTTCAGGACAATGCGCAGACTTTCCCAGGATCCTTTTAAAAAAGAATACGCGCCATAAATATTGGCGGCGCTTAAACGAAGGCTCAAAGGTGCCGAAGCTATATACTCTATATCGCTGCGTTCGGATAATAACTTGCTCTCCCGGCACTTCCGCGGCAGGACCAAAAGACAGCTTGCGCCTTTTTCTTTCAAAGAATCCATCAGGGCCAGGGCGGGAAAGATGTGGCCGCCGCTTGAGCCGCTGGCAAGAAGGACACGCATATTAGGGGTAGTCTCCGGTGCGGGCAATATTGATCAATAGGCCTAAGCTTACCATATCAAATATCAAAGAAGAGCCTCCGTAGCTGATAAAAGGCAAGGGCAGCCCCTTGGTGGGGAATACACCACAGGATACCCCGATATTTACGATCGCCTTAAGCGAGATCATCAGAAGCAGTCCAAGCGCAAGAAAATACCCGAACCTGTCCTGGGAATTTTTGATGACTTTAAGCCCCTGCTGGATAAAGATCACAAATAAGGCAATTATTCCCAGCGTGCCCAACAGGCCCAGCTCTTCGGCGATAATGGAAAAGATAAAATCCGTGTGCGCTGCGGGAAGGTAGAATAGCTTCTGCTTGGAATGGCCCAGGCCAACGCCGAATAATCCGCCTGAACCTATGGCGACCTGCGACTGGATGATCTGAAACCCGCTTCCCTTAGGGTCAAGCCAGGGATTTAGAAAAGCCAGGATACGCGCCCGGCGATAGGGAACGCTGAAGACCAATAAATATGCGGCAGGCAGGCTGCAAAGCATCAAACTTAAAATATACCTGCCTCTTACCCCGGCAACAAAAAGCATAATAAGAACAACGCTGGCCAGGGTGATGGTCGTGCCCAGGTCAGGCTGGATAAGAATAAGGCCGCAGACCGCCCCTAATACGCAGACCGGCGGGATAAACCCCTCGACCAAAGATTTGATCTTATCCTGCTTGCGGCTGATAAAATCAGCTATATAAATGATAAGCGCAAGGTTAGCGAACTCCGCGGGCTGGAAACTGATGAATTGAAACCTGAACCAGCGCCTTGCCCCGGAAACCTCCCTTCCTACTCCGGGGATAAGCACCAGGATCAACAGAAAAAAAGCTATCCAGAGCAGCGGCCGGGCGTATTTTTTGAATAACCGGTAATCGATAACCATCGCCAGGAAGGTCAACAATATGCCGACAGCCAAAAAAGAAAGGTGCCTTTTCAAAAAATAAAAACTGTCTCCGAACCTCTCCCAGGCGTAAATGCTGGAGGAGCTGTAGATCATTACGATCCCGATGCAAATAAGCAGGACCGATACGGTAAGCAGATTGATGCGCGTCTTTCTAACCATTACTGAGTCTCCGGCAAATAATGGGCATATTGGAAGCCCGGATTTTGGCCGTATGCAAGGCGCGACGACGACGGCGTAGTCGTAGTACTACGCCGAGGAGAAGCAACGCCGCAGACGGCTAAAAGGCGGGCTTCCCCTTCATCTATATCTATGGGCTGGCTAATTTTGGGCTGCGACTGCGTCACTCGTCCTTGGCGTAGCGCAAGACTACGCCTGCGTCCTCGTTCCTTGTCTCGCTCCAAAATTAGCTCAGCCAATGTGCTCATTATTTGCCGGAGACTCAGTTTTCCTTTTAGCCAGCTCCAGTACGATTTTTTTAAATGCCCTACCCCGTTCCTCATAATCGGTGAACATATCAAAACTGGAACACATGGGAGAGAACAATACGCTGTACCCCGGCTTAGCAAGGGTATAAGTTTTATTTACCGCATCCTCTAAACTAGCGGCCATCTCAACCGGAAATTCACCTTTGAGGCAGTCGGCGATCTTATCTTTTGCCTCTCCGATCAGGACTACCTGCTTGACCTTGTTTCTGGCGGCATCAATTATCACCCGGTAATCAATACCTTTATGCCTGCCTCCGGCAAGCAGGACGACCGGAGATGAAATACTGTTTAGCGCCCAGATCGCCGAATCCGCGGTGGTGGCCTTGGAATCGTTAATAAATTTTATCTTGTTTATCTCGGCCACATCCTCCATGCGGTGCTCGATCCCTTTAAAATCACTAAAAACTTTAAGCATTGTCGGGCGGTCAAGCCCCAGGAGCTCACCCGCCTTGAGCACAGCGCTTTGATTGGGATTTAAGCCGTCTTCCCGGGAAAAGAAAATCGTTTTTGAGGATGCTTCCTTTTCCAGCCCCGATAGCCCGGGTTCCTGGCTGTTTAAGATCAAAAAATCATCCTTATCCTGGTTCATAAAAATGCGCTTTTTGGCATCCAGGTACTCCCGCATTTTATTATACCGGTCAAGATGGTTGGGATTGATGTTCAGGATCAAAGCGATCTTCGGCTTAAAATCCTTTATCGTCTCAAGCTGAAATGAGCTTACCTCCACTACCGCGAAATCCCCCTCCCCTATCCTGGCAACTTCCCCGCTGAAAGGATTGCCGATATTTCCGCAGACAAAAACTTTTTTACCGCTTGCCTCCAGCACCCTGCCGATCAAAGTAGTGACGGTGGTTTTTCCGTTTGAGCCGGTCACGGCAATGATCCTGCCGGGGCAAAGCATAGCCGCTATTTCAATTTCGCTTATTACCGGTTTGGCGTGATCTTTGGCCCAGATGGCCGGCTGGCTTGAGCCGGGAACCCCGGGTGAAATAACTACAAGATCAGCTCCCTTGATAAAATCTTCGCTGTGCTTACCCAGCTCAACCTGGATATCCTGGGATAATAACGCGGCGTTTGACCTGGTTTGAGCGTTATCTTTGATATCCGTAACCCGCACAGACGCGTCTAGGCCACGCAAAAGGTTGGCGCAGGCAACTCCTGAACGGGCCAATCCCACGATAGTAACTTGTTTATCTTTGAAATATGCCGTATTACGCATAGGTTAGAGGACCATGGATAGTTTACCTGACCTTTAAGGTAACCAGGGTAAACAAGGCAAGCAGCCCGGCGATGATCCAGAACCTGACGATCACCTTGTTTTCCGGCCAGTTAAGGAATTGGAAATGATGGTGCAGGGGAGCGATCTTAAAGATGCGTTTCCCGGTCAATTTGAAAGAACCTACCTGCAGTATTACCGAAAGCGCCTCTGCCACAAATATACCACCCACAATCACAAGCAGCATCTCCTTCTTGATCAATAAAGCCACGGTACCGATAGCCCCTCCCAATGCAAGGCTGCCGACATCACCCATGAATATGGATGCCGGATAGCAATTAAACCACAGGAAACCCAGGCCCGCTCCGATGATACTGGCGCAAAAAATAGTCAGTTCACCGGCTCCCTTAATATAAGGGATCAACAGGTAATTGCTCAAATTAATATTGCCGGATACGTAACAGAGCACGCTGAAAGCTATGCCCACCATTACCACGATCCCGCTGGCCAACCCGTCTAAACCGTCGGTAAGATTTACGGCATTGGATGAGCCGGCAATTACCAGTATCACGAACAAAATATACAGGCCGTCCAGGTCAAAGGCCGCGCCCTTTAAAAAAGGGATATCAAGTTTGACATTATCCCGGTTGATCGTAAGCAGGATTATCCCTAAAATGATCCCGAGGGCGATCTGGCTGGACAATTTAAGGATAGGCGCCAGGCCGGCAGCTTTTTTCTTCACCTGTTTTAAATAATCATCCATAAAACCGGTTAAGCCCAGCCAGGTGGTGGAAAATAGGACGATCCAGATAAAACGATTGGAGATATCCGCCCAAAGCAGGGTGGAAACTACGACCGCCCCGAGTATAAGGATACCTCCCATAGTCGGGGTGCTCTGCTTATGGCGGTGCAGGTCATCCAGCTTAAGGCTATCGGCTTTATTTATTTTCTCCCCCACCTTGAGAGCCTTTAATTTCCTGATCAAAGGCCCCCCGAAGATCAGGCTTAAGAGGAAAGCGGTGAGGCAGGCCATAGCCGCACGGAAGGTGATGTAGCGGAAAAGATTAAAACCAAAGATGAAATCCCTTAACGGATAAAGCAGATGGTATAACATTAAACTCTAAAGACCTCTTCCATTTTCATTGAACGCGAGCCTTTAACCAATACCAGGTCGTCAGGCCCCGGAGATATTTTATTGAACAACAGCTCCCCGGCCTCCTGGGCCGAAGCACAGCAGAATATATTCCCTCTTTTTAAGCCCCGGGAGGCAGCACTTCTGGCGGTAAGCCCGGCAAGCTCACCTGCCGTAACCAGCAGGTCGCAAGTATTAGTTATACTACCGGCGATCTCTATGTGCAACGATTCTTTTTGGCTGCCTAACTCCAGCATATCCCCCATAACCAGGATCCTCCTGCCCTTGACTTTTATATTCTTCAATGTCTCAAGGGAGCGCCTTAAAGAAAGGGGATTGGAGTTATAAGTATCGTCGATAAATGCAACGCCCCTGAACCTGATAAGGTTGAACCTGCCTTTGGGGAATTTAAAAGCCGCTAATCTTGAAGCGATCTTGCGGTAAGGCATCCCGAATATGCGCCCGGCGGCAATGGCAGGCAGGGCATTGTAGATATTATAACTGCCCGGAGTGGATAATGCAAAATCAAATTTTCCGTTGACCTTGAACCTCACCCGCGGAGCGCGCTCCAGCCTGATCTTTGAGGCGGAAAAATCGCTTTTTTCATTGATACCGAAACTAAAGATCTGCCGGCCTCCTTTTCTTTTATTTATTAAGGCCCGCAGGAATTCATCATCGCTATTGAGCAGGGCTATTGCGGGCTTAGAAAGGTTATTCAGGAGCCCTGATTTTTCCCGGAAAACGCCTTTCAAATCCTTTAAAAACTCCAGGTGCGAAGGGCCTATATTGGTGATAACGGCAATATTGGGGGAGGCGATCCCGGATAAATAATCCACCTCGCCGAAATGATTGGTGCCGATCTCAACTACCGCGTAATCATCTTTATCTTTAAGCTTGATCAGGGTCTGCGGAAGGCCGATCTGGTTGTTCTTGGTCCCCTCGTTTTTCAACACAACTGCCTCCGCCGACAAAACCCAGGCGATCATCTCCTTCGTTGTGGTTTTACCGGTCGAGCCGGTAACGGCAATGACCGGCTGATGGAATTTTTGCCTTTGGAAACGGGCAATATCCCCTAAAGCCAGGGTCGTATCTTTTACCCGGGTAAGCGCTACACCTTTAGGGACAACCAGGCCCGCTGTATTTTGCGCGATAATACAGGATGCCTTTTTTTTCAGGGCCGCGGGGATAAAATCATGGCCGTCAAAATTATTGCCCTTTAAAGCCAGGAAGGCATCACCCGGTTTTAATTCCCGCGTGTCGGTAGAGATAGCCCTGGCTTTATCCTGTAAATCTCCCCGGATAAGCTCCCCCCCTGTTGCCTTGATTATTTCATTGACTTTAAACACCTTTGAACTGCCTTTCGGTCGCTATGGTTATCCTCGTGCCCTTTGCCGGCGATGATCAGGCAGTCGCCTTTGCGGGCCATTGATAAAGCCGCTTCTATGGCTTTAAGCCTGTCGGGCATCACGAGAAAATTATTTTTGCGTATGCCTTTGCGGATATCCCGGATTATGCGTAAAGGGTTCTCGGAGCGCGGATTATCGTTGGTAATTATCGCGTAATCGGCCAGCTGCGTAACTATCCTGCCCATCTTCGGGCGTTTAAGCTTATCCCGCTCTCCTCCGCAGCCAAAAACCACGATGATCCTTCCGCGGACCAGCGGCCTTAAAGCGGTGATCACATTGAATAAGGCATCGGGAGTATGAGCATAGTCCACGAAAATATCATATCCTTTGTTGCAAGCAACCTTCTCCAGCCTGCCCGGCGCTGTTTTAAATTGCTCCACCCCGGATTTAATATCCTTGAGATCCAGACCCTCGCTTATTCCCCAGGCGATCCCTGCCAGAAGATTATAAATGTTATGCTTTCCCACAAGGACTGTCCTGATCTTCGCCTTGATCTTCGGCGCTGCCAGCGTAAAACTGGAGCCTGCAATGCTGAATTTAATATCCCTGGCCATAACAGTAGATCTATTTTTAATTCCGTAGGTTATTACCCTGGCTACTGTCAGCTTCTTAAGCCGGCGGCTGTATTTATCATCGTTATTGATTATGGCTGCGCTATCCTTCGGAAGAAAACGGAAAAGCTTGGCTTTTGCCTGAAAATAATCCTCTAAATTTTTATGGTAGTCCAGGTGATCCTGGGTAAGGTTGGTAAAGATCGCATGAGAAAAATTTATTTTCCCGGTGCGCTCCTGGTCAAGGGCGTGGGATGAAACCTCCATTGCGCAATATTTAACCCCCTGGCTGAGCATTTTACTCAAGTACCCTTGCAGCTCTTTGGCCCCGGGAGTAGTATTCCTGGCTTTAATAACCCTGCCCTTAAAACGGTGGCTTATTGTCCCGATAACCCCGCAGGAAAGCTTTGCCTTCTTGGCGATCGCCTCGATCAGGTAGGTTATCGTTGTCTTGCCGTTAGTGCCGGTGATACCGATAACCTTGATATCCCGCGAGGGGTGGCGGTAAAACTCCGCGCAGGCATGGGCGAAAAAATCCCGGCTGTCCTTAACCCCGATCAATTTTACCCTCGGGGGAAGCTTTATTGCCGGGAGTTTCCCCTGGACTGCTACGATAGAGGCACCCCTGGCAAGGGCCTCACCTATAAAAGAATTACCGTCCCGGTTCCTGCCTTTTATGGCGACAAAGAGGAAATCCTTCTTTACTTCTTTGGAGTTAGAGGTTATGCCTTTGATTTTCATATCCGCGATCTTCATTGCGCCATTGCCTCAAAAGGCAGCTCATTGCCCTTTATATACCGGATGGCGTCACCCGCCACGTTCTGGAATACCGGAGCAGCTACTACCCCGCCGAAATAATACGGATGCGGTTCATCAATCGTTACCACGATGGCTAACAAAGGGTCCTCCGCCGGAGCAAAACCAATGAATGAACCGACAAATTTGCTGTGCGAATAACGGCCGTCCGGTTCGAGTTTCTGGGCGGTCCCGGTTTTACCGGCAGCGCTAAAACCCTTTACCTTGGCTAATTTACCGGTGCCCTCCTCCACCACGCCGGTCAATATTTTTTTGATACGCAGGGCAGTATCCGTGGAAATAACCTTGCGGATCAATACCGGTTTGTTCTGCTTGATCACCCGGCCCTGTTCATTGCGCACCGAATCAATGATATACGGCTTCATCAATTGCCCGCCGTTGGCAATTACGGAGATCGCGCTGGCTAATTGCAGCGCGGTAACCCCTACCTCCTGGCCTATGGGTATGGCGGTAATGGATGTCTTTGACCAGGCACGCACCGGTTTGATCATCCCGGAGATCTCTCCGGAAAGATCTATCCCCAGTTTTGACCCAAAACCAAAAGCCCTTAAATAACGGTAAACCGTATCCGGGCCTAAGAGCTGGGCTACTTTCACCGTCCCGATATTGCTTGACTCTTCGATCACCTCTCTAAAGGTAAGATTGCCATGCGGCTTGTGGTCATGCAGGATGCGCCCCGCCACCCGATATGCCCCGTTTTCGCAGAAGAATACATCTTCTTCGGTAACCTTCCCCTCTTCAAGGGCAGCCGAAGCAGTAACGATCTTAAACACCGAGCCCGGCTCCAGCAGGTCACAGATGGAACGGTTACGCATGGAGTCCCGGGATATTCCGGAATGATTATTCAGATCATAGGTGGGGCGGTTGGCCAAAGCCAGGATCCTCCCTGTATGCGGCTCCATAACCACGATACTCGCACCTTTTGCGTTATATTTCTTAAAAGCCTTATCCAGCTCCCTCTCGGCGATATACTGGATAACCTCATCAATGGTCAGGACCAGCTCCAGGCCGTCAACCGGCAAAACCATCTTCTCCCACATATCCAATTTTTTCTGCCGGGCATCCCGTAAAAAAACCGCCCAGCCGGGCTGGCCTTTCAGGTATTTATCAAAATCTCTCTCTATCCCCTCAAGCCCGACATTATCGGTGCCGCTGAACCCGATAATATGGCTGGCCAGGTAGCTATTGGGATAAACGCGCTTGGTCTCCTTCAGGAAGCCCAATCCTTTGATATTAAGTTTCTTTATTGCTTCGGATTTTTCCGAAGGTAATTTACGCGCCAGCCAGATAAATTCTTTTTTACGATAAAGCCTGTCCTTAAGATAAGCGCGATCTACGCCAAGTATGGGCTGCAGCTGATCTATTACATATTCCTTATTTTTAATGGAATTGGGCACCGCGTAGAGCGAGTCCAGCGAGATATTGAATGCCTGGGGCTTAAGGTTGGTATCGTAGATAGTGCCCCGCCTGGGCTCCAATTCCACGAACAGGTTATGTTGTTTTTTGGCAATACCGGTGAGGTAATCCGAACGGAAGAATTGAATGAAAAACAGGCGGCCTACGCAAAGCAGGAGGAATATGAAGAAGATTAAAAATACCGCCTCGCTTCTTCGGCGATAGCTGCTGATATACACTATACTTTAGGAGTAATGAGTATTAGGGGTTAACTGTTTTTGCCAGAGCCTGCCGCTTTAAACTAAAAATACGCGCTAGTAATCCTTCCCTCCCCTGATCCTGAGGCGCGACCTTCAACCCATCCTTTGAAGGAATGAATTTGACGAACCGGTAATTATCCGGCATCTGGAATTCATTGGCGCTGCTCATATTCTTGCCGATATTCACCAGAGAGGAATTCTTCTTTATATTGTATCTCAGCGCGGTATTCTTATCAAGCAATTCATTAAAGGTAAGCTGTTTTTTCTGCCCCAGGTAGGCCAGGCGGAAGATCTCGCTTTGCTGGTAAACGTAGAGGACGCAGAAGGAAGTAATAAATACGGTCAGGGATATAAACCTGTTCAGTCTCATATAAACTTAGATCCTTTCAGCGACCCTGAATTTGCTTGAGCGGCTGGAAGGATTGGCCTCCACCTCGCTTAGCGCCGGGGTCAGGGGTTTAGGTGTTATGATATTTATCAATCCTTCGGCTTTAAGTGAGCGGAAGGTATGTTTTACTGCGCGATCCTCAAGGGAGTGAAAAGAAATAACGCATATTCTAGCCTGTTTTCCCAAAAATGCAACGGCTTTCTTGAGGCTGGCTTCGATCACTTCCAGCTCCCGGTTGACGGCGATGCGCACCGCCTGAAAAGTGCGCGTGGCCGGATGTATGCGGTAATAGCTCCTGCGGTACCTATGCGGGATAGCCCGCACCACCAGGTCAGCCAGCTGCCTGGTGCTTGAGATCGGCTGAGAGGTCCTCTCCTGGACCAGCACATGCGCGATACGGTTATGCCAGCGCTCCTGGCCGAAGCTCCAGAGCATGTGGGAGATCTCGTTCTCATTGAGATTATTCACCAGGTCATATGCCGATATATAACTGCCTTTATCAAGCCGCATATCCAAGGGCCCTTCCTCCTGGAAACTAAAACCCCTCTGGGGGTCTTTAAGCTGGAATGTGGAAA
>JAQUME010000023.1:8037-14667 GCA_028718245.1 Candidatus Omnitrophota bacterium | reverse complement strand
ATTACCATTAAGGATAATATCTGCACGGAGGGAATCAATACAGAATGCTGCTCTAAAATACTTCAGGGTTTTCGTCCTCCATATGATGCCACTGTTATTAAAAAACTAAAAAATGCAGGCGCTGAAATATTCCCTTTAAAAGCGAATATGGATGAGTTCGCTTTTGGTTCATCCACGGAAAATTCGTATTTCGGGCCAACGCATAACCCCTGGAACCTGGCTTATGTTCCCGGAGGTTCCTCCGGCGGTTCGGCTGCCGGCGTAGCCGCGGATGAGGCGATCTGGGCTTTAGGTTCGGACACCGGCGGCTCTATCCGTCAGCCGGCGTCATTCTGCGGTGTAGTAGGATTAAAGCCTACTTATGGCAGGGTTTCCCGTTACGGCTTGATCGCCTTTGCTTCAAGCCTGGATCAGATCGGCCCGATCACCAAAGATGTGCGGGATTGTTCGCTTCTTTCGCAAGTTATTTTTGGGTATGACCCTAACGACTCAACTTCAGTGGATCAGGAGGTTCCGGATTTCAGTAAAAGCCTGACCAACGATATCCGCGGTCTAAAAATAGGCATACCCGGAGAATACTTCGTGGAGGGTATGGATCCCGAAGTTAAAACCATTATTGAGGAAGCAATAAATAAACTTAACTCCCTGGGAGCTGTATCGGCTAAAGTATCGCTGCCGCATACAGAATACGCGGTGCCGGTTTATTACATTATCGCCACGGCCGAGGCCAGCTCTAACCTGGCCAGGTTTGACGGGGTGCAATACGGCTGGCGCGCCAAATCGGATAATTTGATCGAAATGTATAAGAAAACAAGAGGTGAAGGCTTTGGCGACGAGGCAAAGCGCCGGATCATCCTGGGGACCTTTGCTTTATCGCACGGCTATTATGACGCGTATTATTTACGCGCCCTAAAGGTGCGTACCCTGATAAAGCAGGATTTTGACGCGGCCTTTAAGGAGTGTGATTGCATTGTTACCCCGACATCTCCGACGCCGGCATTTAAGATCGGCGAAAAAACACAGGACCCGCTGAAGATGTATCTCTCGGACATATATACCATATCCGTAAATTTAGCCGGGATACCTGCGATATCGGTGCCTTGCGGTTTTACTAAAAAAGGCCTGCCCGTGGGCTTACAGATAATGGCTAAGCCTTTTGATGAGGCGATACTTTTTAAGGTAGCGCATACATTTGAACAAAATACGGATTGGCATAAATCAAAACCAAGGCTATGAAATACCAGATAGTTATCGGATTAGAGGTTCATCTCCAGCTAAAAACCAAGACTAAGGCTTTCTGCGGCTGCACTACTGATTTCGGAAAAGAGCCGAATTCCAATGTCTGCCCGGTTTGCCTGGGATTTCCCGGTTCTCTGCCGGTTTATAATAAAGAAGCGTTAAATTACGCCATCAAGGCAGCACTTGCTTTAGGCGCTCAAGTGCAGGAGCATACTAAATTTGACCGCAAGAATTATTTTTATCCCGACTTGCCGAAGAATTACCAGATATCGCAATATGACCTTCCTTTATCGAGGAACGGTTTCTTGAATATTACCGCCGAAGGAAAATCCAAGCGCATCGGCATTACCAGGGTGCATTTGGAGGAGGATGCCGGAAAGCTGATCCATGAAACAGAGGCAAGCCTGGTGGATTTTAACCGCGCCGGGATCCCTCTGCTTGAGATCGTCAGCGAACCGGACCTGAACAGTTCTCAAGAGGCATTTGACTATCTGACCAGCCTGAAGAGTATTATTGAATATTTAGATATTTCTGACTGCGATATGGAAAAGGGCTCTTTGCGCTGCGACGCGAACATCTCTTTGCGGCCTCGAGGGTCAAAGGAGCTGGGGGTAAAGGCCGAGCTTAAGAACATGAATTCTTTTAAAGGGGTCAAGGATGCCTTAAATTTTGAGGCACTCCGCCAGGCTGGATTGCTTGAATCAGGCCAGGCCATGGAGCAGGAGACCCGTTTGTGGGATGCGCAAAAAAATATGACCGTGTCAATGCGCACCAAGGAAGGGGCTAAGGATTACCGGTATTTTCCCGATCCTGACCTGACGGTTTTTATCATCGGACAGGAGATGATATCCGGAATAAATGATTCTCTTCCCGAGCTGCCGGCCCAGAAGTTGCGGCGTTTTGTAAAGGAGTATTCCCTCTCTGAATACGATGCCGGGATATTGGTCAGCTCTAAAAAAGACGCTGAATTTTCCGAAGATTGCCTTAAGAAGTATCCGGGAAAAGATAAGAAAAACATGGCTAACTGGCTGATCGGCCCGCTATTATCCGAGGCCAATGCCAGGAACCTTGATTTACATCAGTTGGGAATTAATATAGATGAATTGATCAGCCTCATCGGTTTTGTCCAGAGGCAGGAGCTTTCGCACTTGAGCGCCAAAAGTGTATTGACCCAGATGCTTGATTCCGGCAAATCCGCCCAGGCGATAATCAAAGAAAAGAACCTGCTGCAGGTTTCCGATACTCAGGAACTTGACCGGATAATCTCCGGGGTCATCGGGGAGAATCAAAAGTCGGTAAATGATCTTAAGAACGGCAAAACCAACGCGCTTATGTTCCTGGTCGGCCAGGTAATGAAAAAAAGTTCAGGCAAGGCAAATCCTAAAATCGTCCAGGAGCTGATCAAACGGAGGATAGATAATGCGTAAGAATATCATCGTTATTTTTCTGCTTGTGCTTTTATTTGCCGGGGCCACCCGGGTATTTTCCGATAATGACAAGAAAAAGAAGGATGAGTTATACCGGCAGGTTGGGTTATTTGCCGATACCCTGGCGATCATAGATAAGCATTATGTAGATGAAACCAAGCCCAAGGACCTGATATATGGTTCCTTAAAAGGCATGCTTTCATCCCTTGACCCGCACAGCCAGTTCCTGAACCCGGATGATTACAGTGAACTGAAGGAGGAGACCGAAGGGAAATTCGGCGGATTAGGGATCGAGATCACCGTTAAAGACGGTTTGTTGACCGTAATTACCCCCATTGAAGATACCCCGGCCTGGAAAGCGGGGATAAAGCCGGGGGATTATATCGTAAAAATCAACGGGGACTTGACCCGGGATATGACCTTGATGGATGCCGTCAAAAAAATGCGCGGCAAGCCGGGAGGAACGGTTGATCTTACGATATTGAGAAATTCAGAGAAAAAGCTTCTGGATTTCAAGATCACCAGGGATATGATAAAAATAAAAGATATAAAGCAAGCGCGCATACTGGAGGGAAATATTGGTTACATCCGCCTGGTTGAATTCCGCGAAAACACACTGCAGGAATTCAATAAGGCATTAACCAATCTTTCCAAGCAGAAAATGGAGGCGCTGATCATTGACCTGCGCAATAATCCCGGCGGGCTTCTGGATGTTGCTGTTAAGATAACCGGCAGATTCATCCCTGCCGATAAAATGGTCGTCTATACAAAGGGCAGGCAGAAGGAACAAAACCTGGAATTTTTATCCGACTCCAAAGACGCGATCACGGATATCCCTATGGCAGTGCTGATCAACGAAGGTTCTGCCTCCGGAAGCGAGATCGTGGCCGGGGCTTTGCAGGATTACAAGCGGGCCATGATCATCGGGACAAAATCTTTCGGCAAAGGCTCGGTGCAGACGCTCATACCTTTAAGCGACGGGTCAGCGCTTCGCCTTACCACCAGCCACTACTTTACCCCTTCCGGGAAAATAATCCACGAGAAAGGGGTTACCCCGGATATCGAGGTCCAGGAGCAAAAGGAAAACGAAGCTAAAGAGGGGGAGGCAAAAGAAAAGAAACCGAATGAGATATTTGATGAGATAACTAATAAGGAAATGAAATCAAAAACAGGGGCGGATGAATTTGATTACAGCTCCGATATTCAGCTTAAAAGGGCGGTGGAAACTTTAAAGGCGATAAAGATCTATAAAGATCTGAACCAGGAAAAACAAAAATAAATTCACTATGCCGGTAAAAAATAAACCCTTAATTATCCTCGCACTGTTTTTACTCCTGATCATATTCATCGCGGTTATCCTTACTCTTCTATACAAGAAGGCCCCGCCGCGTAAAATGAAACCCATTATTAAAGGCAGGATAGCCATTGTGATAGATGACTGGGGGTATCATTTGGACAACCTGGCGATCGCCGGAGGAATAAAGCAGCGCCTTACCTGCGCGGTCCTTCCCGGTTTAAGGAATTCGCGGGAAGCTGCGCAATACCTGCATAAGTCCGGGCATGAGGTTATCCTGCACCTGCCCATGGAACCGAAGGGAAAACTTAGATTAGAAAAGGACACAATAGCCGTTAACATGGCCCAGCAGGAAGTACGACGGATCCTGGATAAAGATCTGGGCGAGATCGTTTTTGCCAAGGGTGTATCCAACCATATGGGTTCGCGCCTGACCGAAGATATAAAGCAATGTGAGATCATCCTGCTTGAGGTTAAAAAACGAAAACTCTATTTTTTGGATAGCTTTGTAACCGCTAAATCCGTTTGCGGCAGATTAGCCAAAAAAATAGGAGTAAAATTTGCCAAAAGAGATGTTTTCCTGGATAACCGGAATGAAGCTGAATACATAAAAGCTCAAGTCAGGTCATTGAAGAACCTGGCCCAGGTGCGGGGAATTGCCGTCGGCATAGGACATGACCGTAAGAATACCCTTCTTGTATTAAAAGAAATGCTTCCGCAGCTGGTTAAGGAGGGTTATCAATTTGTTTTTGTTTCGGAAATAGCCAGGGTGGATAAATGATCGTGCTGGGGATAGAAAGCTCCTGCGATGAAACAGGGGCAGCTGTAGTCAAGAACGGCAGGGAGGTCCTGAGTAATGTAGTGGCCTCAAGCCTGAAATTCCACAGTAAATATGGAGGGGTAGTGCCGGAGATCGCCTCGCGCATGCAGCTGGAAAGTATCGCCGGAGTATATTCGGAAGCGCTTAAGGCCGCCGGGATAAGAGCGGAACAGATAGGCTTGGTTTCCCTCACGGTTAAGCCCGGCTTGCCGGGATCTTTGCTTGTCGGCATATCTTTCGCAAAAGCCCTGGCTTTGAGTTTAGGCAAACCTCTTTTAGGCGTTAACCACATCTATAGCCATATTTATGCCAATTTTCTCTGCCATCGGAATATTAAATTACCAAGCATAGGGCTTGTAGTTTCCGGAGGACATACCAGTTTGTTTTATATAAAGGATTTTACCGATATCCGCCAGATCGGTTCAACCCGGGACGATGCCTGCGGCGAGGCTTTTGATAAGGTAGCTAAGATCCTGGGAGCCGGTTACCCCGGCGGGCCGTTGATCGAAAAGCTGGCCAGGCGCGGGAATAAAGATAAGATCCGGCTTGCCTGCTGCGGCACCAGCGACGAACTGGATTTTAGTTTCAGCGGCATAAAAACCGCGGTTCTGTATTATTTGAAAGGCAGGAAGATAAGCCTTGCTCTTAAACAGGACCTGGCAGCCTCTTTTCAGGAGAGCGCGGTTGAGGCCTTAGTAAAAAAATCCCTGCTTGCCTGCAGGCGTAAAAAAGTAAAACAGCTTTTGGTAGGAGGAGGGGTGGCTGCCAATAATAGATTCCGCCGTAAGCTTGAAGCAAGCTCCAGAGAAGCAGGTATCCGCTGTTTTTTTCCGAGAATGGAGCTGTGTATGGATAATGCGGCAATGGTGGCAGGCCTGGCTTATCAGCTTTATAAAAAAGGCGCCAGGGACGATCTCTATTTAAATATGCAATCTAACTAAGGGAGGGTTTATGCCTACTGATATGGAGATGATCGGCCGTTTATTATTGACCCTGGTTTTAAGCGGGTTGATCGGCCTTGAGCGCCAGGTCCATCGCAGAACCGCCGGCCTGCGCACGCATATACTGGTAGCATTAGGTTCCTGTCTTATCATGTTGACATCCATGTATGTTTTTGATATATATAAAGAGAGTGTTTCACTGGATCCGGCGCGAATTGCCGCCGGTGTAATTACGGGTATAGGATTTCTGGGGGCAGGAACGATAATCCGGGACCCGGAAGGGGTAAGAGGCCTGACCACTGCTGCCAGCTTATGGGTTGTGGCGGGGATCGGCCTTGCGGTAGGCACCGGGTTCAATAAAATAGCGGTAATTGCCACGGTTTTGGTTTTGGTCGTATTGCATTTCTTGCGCTACGCGGAAAATAAACTGTTCAAGGAGCCGAAAACTTAAAACAGGAGGCGCTAAATGGCATTTAAAAAGAAGCTGGAGGAGAAAACGCTGGATGTTGATGCCGCCATGCAAGGGACTTTAAGTTTTAAGGATCCGGTCAATCTACGTATTAATGGAAAGTTTGAAGGCAACCTTGAAACGCGCGGCAACCTTACTATCGGGACTACCGCGGTAGTCAACGCCGATATACTTGGGGACAATGTGATCATCGGCGGCAGGGTCAAAGGCAAGATTACCGCCAGGGAGCGGCTTACCCTTTTGCCCCAGGCGGTCGTAGAAGGCCATATCTATCCGGCAAAACTCAACGTCGCCGAAGGGGCTCTTCTGCAAGGCCAGTGCACCATGCTGCATGATTTTTTAAATGCCGAAGAGCTGGCGAAATACCTGGAGGTGGAATTAAACTCCATCATGGAATGGGCTAACTCGGGAAAGGTCCCGGGCAATAAGGAAGGCAGCGA
>JAQUME010000023.1:0-7937 GCA_028718245.1 Candidatus Omnitrophota bacterium | reverse complement strand
GTTCAACTCGGGGTCTCTGAAAAGGATGTCCTGGATCTGGCTGAGAGCGGGGCGATCCCCGCGTATAAGGTCGGAGGGGTTTACCTGCGTTTTAAAAAAGAGCAGGTTGACGAATATAAAAAAAACCACCACGACCTGCCCCAGAAAGACGCGGGCGGCAAAACAGCTACCCCTAATGACAAGCTACGGGATTTCTTCTATTTTAATGATTTCTATATTCTCGCCGCAGTGCTTATGATCCTGCTGGGATATCTTGTTTACCGGGGTTTCTAAATAAATGCCTGCAAGGAAAGGTTTTTGTGATCTTGGCTTTGCCAAGCTTGACACGGATAGAAAAAGGCGTAAGGGTTTTGCGGAGGTTATTTATTGCCCCGGCAAGGACAGGCAGCATCTGCTTAGTATTGCCAGGAGGATCGTCAAGTCAAAAGAGGACCTTCTTTTGACCAAGCTTGACAGAGCGGCGTTTTCTTTTTTAAAAAGATCGATCCCCGCCTTAAAATATAACCCTCTCGCTAAGATCGGCTTTCTCCTGAATAAACCTAAAGCCCTTTCCGGGGATCCGGTGCTGGTGGTATCTGCGGGCACAAGCGATATTCCCATAGCTGAAGAGGCAGCCCTTACCCTGCGATTAATGGGAAACCGCGTGGAGAAGCTCTATGATGTCGGGGTAGCAGGTGTCCACCGGCTGATGAGCCATATTGAAAAATTAAGGAAAGCCCGGGTCATTGTCGTAGTCGCAGGGATGGAGGGTGCGCTGGCAAGTTTAGTCAGCGGTTTAGTCAGCTCTCCGATAATTGCCGTGCCGACCAGTTGCGGATACGGTTCCAGCTTTTCCGGTTTAAGCGCGCTCTTAGGAATGCTGAACAGCTGTTCTCCGGGGATAACAGTGGTAAATATTGACAACGGGTTTGGCGCCGGTTACTTCGCCAGCTTAATCAATAGGAGATAATAATGGCACTTTCAGGTTTAGATATTTACAAATTGCTTCCTAAAACAAATTGCCGGCAGTGCGGCTTAGCCACCTGTCTTGCTTTTGCCATGCAGCTGGCAAAAAAAGCGGTTGTGATCGAAAAATGCCCTTTTATCACCCCTGAAGCAAAAAACATTCTGGAGGCGCAGGCCCTGCCTCCGATAAAGCTTATCAGTCTGGGCAGCGGGGAATCAAAGTTGGATATAGGTAATGAAACAGTAATGTTCAGGCATGAAGAGAAATTCCGCAACCCGGCAGGTTTGGGTTTTATTATTGAGGATAGTTTAAACGAAGGCCAGATAAGATCAGCCCTTGAGAAGATCAACCGTTTGAAGTTTGAGCGCGTCGGGCAGGCGCTTGAGGTAAACCTGGTAGCTATTAAACAAAGCAAAGACGCTAAAAGGTTCATTGAAGCAACTAAGCTGGTTTTGAGCAATACTTCATTACCGCTTATGTTGATAAGCAGCGACCCGGCTTCATTGAAAGGCGCTGCAGAACTTTCCAAAGAGCGCAGGCCTTTGCTTTATTGCGCGACAAAAGATAATGCCTCTCAAATCGGCAGGATCGCCAAAGAACTTGATCTCCCGCTAGTGGCAGCCGGGAAAAATATTGATGAACTGGCCCAGCTTACCGGTGAGCTTAACGCGTTGGGAGTGAATAACCTGATCTTAGATACCGGTTCAAAGCCGGTTACTGAGAAAATTTGGGACCTGACCCAGATCCGCAGGCAGGCGCTTAAAAAATCAAACCGGGCATTGGGTTATCCCGCCCTGGTTATTGTGGAGGCAGCCGACCCTTATGAAGAAGCGATAGAAGCTGCTGCTTATATATCTAAATATGCCGGGCTGGTTTTAATTAAAGGGATAGAAACCTGGGAGGTCCTTTCCATTTTGACTCTAAGACAGAATATTTACACTGATCCGCAAAAACCACTGCAGATCGAGCCTAAGCTTTACCCGATAGGACAGGCAAGCCAAAATTCCCCGGTTTTGATCACTACCAATTTCTCATTGAGCTACTATACTGTCCTGGGTGAAGTAGAGGCAAGCAAAATACCGTCCTATATTTTAAGTGTTGATACGGAAGGCATGTCGGTGCTTACGGCCTGGGCAGCGGAGAAGTTCAATGCCCAGAGCATTACCCGTTCCCTGGAGAAATTCGGGGTAAAAGAGGCAATAAAACATAAGAATTTGATCATCCCCGGTTATGTGGCGGTAATGAGCGGAGATCTCGAGGAACAATCAGGGTTCAAAGTGATCGTAGGGCCAAAGGAAGCAGCCGGGATCCCGGCTTTCTTAAAAAATCTGAATTAATGGACAAATTCAAGGTTACATTTTATCCGGACAATAAAACCGTTACCGTGGATAAGGATAAAACCATACTTTCCGCGGCCATATCCGCCGGGGTTTATATCAATTCCGCCTGCGGAGGGGATGGAGTTTGCGGAAGGTGCAAGGTGATCGTCAGGAAGGGCCGGGTGGAAAGCCAGGCAACCGGAGCGATCAGTTTAGAGGAGAAAAAGAAGAATATACATCTGGCCTGCTCTACTATTATCCACAGCGACCTGGAAGTGGAGATCCCGGAAAGCTCACGGCTTAATTTTGACAAGCTTACTCCGGAGGAGCTGGAGGAGCGTTTGAGCGGGCTTTATTCCAAAGCCGAAGATATCCAACCGGTAAGAACGAAATTAGAGGCCGGTGTTTTCAAGCATTCCCCCTTTGCCACAAAATTATATTTAGAGCTTCCCAAACCCACCCTTGATGACTCTATAAGTGATCTTGAACGTTTGTATCGGGCCCTGCGTCAGCTCCAGGAGTTTCCCGTGGTGCAGACGGGGCTATTTAACATCCGCCAGCTTGGGGAACTATTACGCGACTCCGACTGGAAGGTCACACTTACCCTCGGGCAACGCGATGACACCGTAGAGATCGTGCTGGTTGAGCCCGGAGATACCGCGCATAAGAATTTCGGCCTGGCTTTTGATATCGGCACGACCACTATTTCCGGACAACTGATTGACCTTAACTCCAAGAAAATACTCGGCACAAAAGCGACCTATAATCAGCAAGCGGCATTCGGAAGCGATGTGATCACTCGTATTGTCTATGCCGGAAACTCCGAGGGTTTAGAGAAGCTGCATAACGCTGTCTGCGATACGGTCAATGAGATAATCCGCGACCTGGTTTCCGAGCACAAGATCGACCTTAATGACCTGAATTGTATCGTCTGTTCCGGTAATACCACCATGATCCACCTGCTTTTAAGCGTGGACCCGGCGCATATCCGCAAAGAGCCCTATGTGCCGACGGCGAATTTCCTCCCCGTAGTGCGCGCCGCTGAAGCCGGAATAAATATCAATCCCCGCGGACTGCTTTATTGCGTGCCGGGGGTTTCCAGTTATGTGGGAGGGGATACAACTAGCGGGATATTATCCAGCGGTATATATCAAAAGGAACAGCCCTGTATATTAATTGACATCGGGACTAACGGCGAGATCGTGCTGGGAAATAAAGATTTCCTGGTTGCCTGTGCTGCCTCCGCCGGGCCTGCCTTTGAGGGAAGCGGGGTAACCAGCGGCATGCGCGCCTCAAGCGGGGCGATCCAAAAGGTAACTATAAATAAAAAAGATCTCGGGGTCACCTATTCAACTATTCAGGATAAAAAACCCCGCGGGATCTGCGGTTCAGGATATATTGACCTGATTAGCTCAATGTTAGAGGCAGGGATAATCGACAAAGGCGGCAAGATCAATGCCGCGGGAAAACGCATCCGCTCAACAGATCTGGGAAAAGAATTTGTGGTATGTTTTAAGGATGAAACCGATACCGGCTCGGATATCGTGATCAATGAGGCGGATATTGAGAATCTTAAGCGCTCAAAAGGTGCCATATATTCGGCTACCGCTATTCTGGCCAAACACCTGGATATCGAGCTTTCCAAGATATCCAAATTCTTCATTGCCGGGGGTTTTGGCACATACCTGGATATTGAGAAGGCGATCAGGATCGGGTTATTGCCGGACCTGGAGCGCTCCAAATTCGTGTTTATCGGCAATAGCGCCCTGGCTGGAGCAAGGCAGGTCCTTTTGTCAAACCAGGCCATGGCTATGGCGGATAAACTTGCCTTAACGATAACTTATTTTGAATTATCCGTTGACCCGAAATATATGGATGAGTACAGCCAGGCATTATTCTTTCCGCATACGGACCTGGCCAGGTTCCCGACGGTGAGATTTTAAATGGCATACATAATCGCGATGGCCGGTAAAGGCGGGACAGGCAAGACGACCGTAGCGGCCTTGATCATCCGCGCTATCAAGGAAAAGAAACTGGGTTCCCTGTTAGCTATAGATGCCGACCCGAACAGCAATTTAGGGGAGATCCTGGGAGCATCCCCGGGAGAGAGTGTCGGCAAGATACTTGATGATATATGCGCTAACCCCGATAAAATACCCGCGGGTATGCCCAAGGACCGTTTTATTGAATACCAGGTGCAGTCAGCCCTCTATGAAGGGGAAGGTTTTGACATCTTAAGCATGGGAAAACCCGAAGGCCCCGGCTGCTATTGTTACGTAAATAATGTTTTGCGCGGGGTAATGGAAAAGCTGATCAAGGACTATGATTATATCGTGATCGATAATGAGGCCGGATTAGAGCACCTCTCCCGCCGCACCAGCCGTTATGCCGACGCATTGGTAGTTGTCTCGGATCCCTCCAGCGTTGGATTGAAATCGGCCCGGAGGATCAATGAACTGGCAAAGCAGCTGAAATTTGAAGTAAAGAAAAGTTTTCTCCTGGTAAACCGTTTTAATAAAAAAATAGAAGAAGGAAAAGTTAAGGAGATCGGCCTCGATTATCTGGGGAGCCTTCCGCTTGATCCGGGGATGGAAGAATTAAGTTTGAATGGAGAACCGATCTTTAATTTAAGGGCGGAGGCGCCGGTAATTAAGGCGCTTAATTCACTGGGAGAAAAAATATGGCAACGCAATTAGTGCTTGAGAAATGGCCGGGTCTAATTTCAACTGTAACGCTTGGCGCGAAAAAAGAGGAGGGTGGTTCCCGCGCCACAACGGTAAAGATCGGCGGAGAGAACACCCTGCCGCTACTTTTTAATGAAGGTAATATTCCCAATAAACCGGCGATCGCCTTTGAGGTTTGGGATATTCCTCCGGAGGACTGGCCGGAGGAGCTCACTAAGGCATATGGCAAGGTGTTAAATGACCCTTTTGCCTGGGCGGATAAATGCGTAAATGAATATAAGGCGCAAGCCCTTTGCCTGAGAATGCAGGGAACGCACCCTGATTTCGGTGACAAAGGGGCGCAGGAGGCGGCAAAATTCGTCTCCGCGTTATTAAAAAAAGTGAATGTTCCTCTGGTGATCACTGGCAGCGGTGATGACGCCAAGGATAATCTTATCTTACCCGCCTGTTCGGAGGCGGCTAAGGGTGAAAGATGTTTGATCGGAAGCGCGGTGCAGGATAATTACAAGACCCTGGTTGCAAGTGTGTTGGCTGACGGGCACAGTATTATTGCTGAAAGCCCCATTGATATCAACATCGCCAAACAATTAAATATCCTGATCTCGGATATGGGATTAAGCCTTGAGCGCATAGTGATCAATCCTACCATTGGCGCATTAGGTTATGGCCTTGAATACGCTTATTCCATTATGGAGAGGGCCCGGCTTGCCGCTTTATCCGGAGATAAAACATTAGCTTCACCTTTTATCTGCTTTGCGGGCCAGGAGGCATGGAGGGCTAAAGAAGCAAAAGCAGCTCCTGATCAAGGGATCATTTGGGAGGTTATTACCGCCACCAGCCTTATCCAGTCAGGGGCTGATCTTTTGGTAATGCGCCATCCGGCTGCCGCGGTAAAGGTAGCCAAATACATAGATAGTTTATTTATAAATAAGTAAAGGATCGGAAATGTTCATTATCGGCGAGTTAATTAACGGGATGTACGCCAATATCGGTTCGGCGATCAAGGAACGCAATAAGTCCGAAATCCAAAAATGCGCCTTAGAGCAGGTGGCATGTGGCGCGGATGCTTTAGATGTCAACTGCGGACCTGCCTCCAGGCAGCCGTTGGTTGATATGCCCTGGCTGGTTGAGGCGATCCAGGAGGTAACCGATAAACCGCTTTGTTTGGATTCAAGCAAGCCCAAGGTTATTGAGGAGGGCTTAAAAGCTGCCAGGAATAAAACAATAATCAATTCCACCACAGCTGACCCGGAAAAGTTAGAGATTATTATCCCTTTGGCCAAACAATACCATTCTAAACTGATCGGAATAACCATCAGCGCAAAAGGTATACCCCAGAACAAGGACCAGCGCCTGGAATTAGCCGCGACCATTGTCGCGACCTGTTCAGAAAAAGAATTCTCTATTGAAGACCTGTATCTTGACCCGATAGTCCTGCCGGTAAATGTCGCGCAGGCGCAAATGAATGATATTCTGGAATCCATTCATGAGTTCAGGATAATCTCCGATCCGGCCCCTAAGACCATTGTAGGTTTAAGCAATGTTTCGCAAGGCGCACATGTGCGCAGCCTGATCAACCGCACATTTTTGACCATGGCTGTTGCTTACGGCCTGGATTCTGCTATACTTGACCCTAAAGATAAGGAGCTGATGGACGCGCTGATCACCGCGGAGCTTATCTTAAATAAAAATATTTACTGCGATTCATATTTAGAGGCATACAGAAAGAAATAATTGATTCGGCGGAGTAGCTCAGCCTGATAGAGCACGCGGCTCATACCCGCTTGGTCGGTGGTTTAAATCCACTCTCCGCCACCACCTATACACGAAGTAGTGGCGTTTCTATAAGGGCAGTCCCCGAAGGGGACCACTCTCCGCCACCATCTATCTACGAAGTAGTGGGAAAGCAGGATAACATGGATGACCCGATCTTGATGCGTGAGCGCCTGGCGGAACTTGAAGCCCTGCTAAAAAGATTAAAAGCAAGTGAGGAAAAATACCGCGGAATAGTAGAGAACGCCAACAGCACCATCCTGCTTATGGATACTAAGGGCAACATTAACTTCATCAACAAATTCGGCCAGAGGTTTTTCGGTTTTCAGGAGAAGGATATCCTGGGCAAAAACGTTGTGGGCACCATTGTTTCCGGAGATCTTTTGTCCGGGGATGATCTAGCGAGCATGATCAAAGATATTGTGGAGAATCCCGAGCGCCATTCGGTGAATGAGAATGAAAATATGCGCTCAAACGGCGAATTTGTGCGTATTCTATGGACAAATAAGGCTATTATCGGAAATGACGGGAATATTAGGGAGATCCTTTGTATCGGCAACCAGATAACTAAATAGCTTGACCTTCGCTTTTTGTAATTTTCCTGACCAGGTTATCCACGATCAATGAAGTAAGGATAAAAACGCCCCCCTCGATCAACACCGTAGAAAAAGCAGCCCCGACATAAGAATACTTATATATCAAGATAAAGATGAGCGGTAAACCAATTAGTGCCGCGGCAACGTGGATCTTGGCGTAGAGGTCGGGTTTGCCGCATACAAGCAGGAACTGGACTTTAAAGGCATTGGCCCCGACAAAAAACACCGCCGCAAGCAAGAGCCGTAAGGTAAGCACCGCTTCTTCATAGGGATATCCGCAGGCAAGCTTGATCAACCAGGGGGAAATGAGCGCGGCTATCGGGAGGCTCACCACAAAACCCATAGTTATCCCGTCCTGTATCCTGTACATTATGGCCGCGGCTCTCTGGCTGTTTTTGGCGAAGACCTTGCTTATCCTGGGAAATACGGCGCGGGAGAATGAATCCATGGGGAACAGCTGGATGACCCCGGCGATCCTTTCGGCAAGGGAGTAAAACCCGGTGAGGACATTATTGGTAAGCAGCCCCACGGCGAAGATCCTGGTAGTGGTATAGGCGTTGACCGAGAGGATGGAGATAAAAATATCCCAGCCTGTCCTAAGCTCCTTCCTGATATCGGC
>JAQUME010000022.1 GCA_028718245.1 Candidatus Omnitrophota bacterium | reverse complement strand
GATGCACAAGGCGGTCTGCGCGGAGTGCAAAAAAGAATGCGAAGTGCCTTTTAAGCCCAGAGAAGGCGGCAAACCGGTATTATGCAAGGAATGTTATCAAAAGAGTAAGGGGCAAAGCCGTTAATTAGAGAGGCGTTTCTATTTCTTGTTGCTTGGAATAGAGACGCCTTTTTATTTTTCTTGACAAGCCACACATTTGTGTGGTATATATAGAACCATGCTTGTTTTTATTGATGAATCCGGTGATGTAGGGCTGAAAATCAAAGAAGGGTCTAGTAGGTTTTTTGTGATCTCGCTTGTTGTTTTTGAAGATCATAAAGAGGCAGAGGCTTGTGATAAAAGGATTTCACTTATAGCAAGAGAATTAGGATATAACCAGGGTTTTATCTTTCATTTCAAGGATAATTCGCATAAAATACGTTTAGCTTTCTTAGAAGCTGTCGCTCCGTATGATTTTTTCTATTTCGGCTTTGTATTAGATAAGAATCCTCAAAAACTTTGGGGCAAAGGTTTTAAGTTTAAAGAATCGCTCTATAAGTCAACGTGTAGTTATGTTTTTGAGAACGCCAAGCCATATTTAAGGGATGCTATTGTAATAATAGATAAGAGCGGGAAGAGAGTTTTTCGTAGTCAACTAGCCACATATTTAAAGAAAAGAATAAATGATGAACCGAATGCTATTATTAAGAAGGTAAAGATGCAGCCAGATAGAGGGAATAGCTTGTTACAGTTAGCAGATTATGTAGCCGGTGTTATAAACAGGCATGCTCAAGGAAAGAAGTTTAGCGATGAATACAGGCGCTTTATTGCCGCAAAGGAGATTAATGTTCAGATATGGCCGAAATGAAAAAAGCCTATCTTACGATAGGCTTTTTAGAGTTGAGCCTCTATCCCTTGCGGGCACGCACGCCATAAAGGCGACTAATCGAGACCCAATCAATTCCATTAAGACTGTACCATACCTAGGGAGTTTGTCAAGAGTTTTTTCAGTTTGTTCCAAATTGGAACCAACTGAAAAAAGCATTGTGCGTTTTATGCACAATGCTTTTTCCTAGCTATCCGGAATTTCCGGATAGCTGTGCTATTAAATGAAGGTACTATGGAAAAGAAACCGTATTTGACGCCGAAGCAGGAAAGGGTGCTTAATTTTATCCGCAAGAGAGTAGGAGAGAGGCTCCCTCCTACAATTCGCGAGATAGGGGAGGAGCTGGGGTTTAAATCTACCGGAACAGTGAGGGATTATCTAAAGGCATTAATGCAGAAAGGTCTGGTGAGGCGGATGAATAATAAATCCCGGGCAATTGAGCTGACTGAACGCGCAAGCTTCAAAATCCCCATAATCGGCACCATAATGGCCGGCAAGCCGAATCTGGCTTATGAGGAGATCCAGGGCTATGTTGATGCCGATGATCTGTTCCTTGGCCGCCTGGGCTTTGATGATGTTTTTGCCTTAAGGGTTAAAGGTAACAGTATGGTTGATGCCGGCATCCTGGATGGCGATGTCGCTATCATCAAGAAACGGCCCAATGCCGACAATAACGATATAGTTGCGGCGCTATTGGATAATAACGAAGTTACCTTAAAAAGGCTGCGCAGTAAATCCGGCAAGTTCCACCTGGAAGCCGCCAATCCGAATTACCCGCCGATTTTTGAAGAATTCAAGGTCATCGGAAAATTAATAACAGTCATAAGAAAATATTAACCTAGGGACGGTTCTTAAACCAAAGCAAAAGTGTCCCCTATGAATCAAAATAGTTTTAGCCCCAAAGCCCGCTGGGACAGATTTGAGCCGGATAAAACCGGCTTTAATCCTGATGCCCTGAATGAGCGAATCGATGTCCTGGCGTATTTTAAGCACGCCAGGATATTCCCCAGGAGTTTTACCTGGCATGATAAGGAATATAGCATTGAAACCATTACCTACAACTGGCAGGAACGTATCGGCCAGGCCCTGATCAATTACTTTTCCGTGCTTTGCGCAGGCCAGCTCTATCAAATATCTTTTGATAATTCCACCTTCCGCTGGCAAATAGACAAACTAATCCAGTAAAATGGTATTGCATGTTGATATGGATGCCTTTTTTGCCTCAATTGAGCAGGCGATCAATCCGCGCCTAAAAGGCAAACCATTGATCATCGGTTCGCGCGGAAACAGGATGCGCACCGTGGTCTGCGCGGCAAGTTATGAGGCCAAAGCCCTGGGGATCCATTCCGGGATGCCTTCCCGGGAAGCTTTCGCCAGATGTTCAAACCTTGAATTTGTGGCAGCTGACCAGGCCAAGTATATCTGGACCTCAGAGCAGATATTTGACCTGCTTAAGAGCTATGATCTGCCCTTAAATTATGCCTCAATTGATGAGTTCCAGATGGACCTCTCCGGGTACCAAAATCCGGCAAGTTTGGGTAAAAAAGTCAAAGAGAAGATCTATGCAAACTTTAACATTACTGCTTCGGTAGGGATTGCCAAAAACTGGCTCCTGGCCAAGCTGGCTTCCAAATTGAATAAGCCGGATGGCCTGACCTTGATCGATGATTCAAACTTTGAAACTGTATTGCGTAAAGCGCCGCTGGATAAGCTCTGCGGCATGGCCGGTAAAAACGGCGCCAGTTTAATGGCTAAAGGCATAAAAACCTGCTGGGACTTATACCTGGACTTACCGGCTTTTTTTGATGAGAATCCCGGTAAGTTTGATGAAAATAGCGGTAAGTCTAATGAAAAGCCCAAGTCAGTAAGCCATTCATACACTTTGCCGAAAGCCCAGATAAACCCCCAGGTTATCCAGGCCTGGATCAGGCTTTTGTCGGAGATGGTCAGCGCGCGGCTCAGGCATAAGAATCTGGTCAGCGCGACTGTGCATCTTTGGCTGAACGGCCCGGAAATCGGCAATTTTGGGGCTCAAAGGACTTACCAGACGCCAACCAATGACGGTTATGAGATATGCCAAAGGGCCCTTAAAATAATGGCAAGATCGGCCTTAAAAAACCCCAAAATCAGGGCAATCGGGGTAACCTGCGCTAGCCTTTCCTGGGGCACCTACCAGCCTTTACTTAGGGAAGAAATACGCAGGGAGGGGCTTATTCAGGCCTTAGACCGGATAAATAACCGCTTTGGAGAGGGATCAATTTACCCCGCAATTACTGATCTAACCCGCTAAGAAAATCTTCAATTAGAGGCAAAAAATCCATATAAGGTAGCGCATAAATCCCGCCTGAATTGTTAAGCTTAAATAACAGCGGTAAGTTTGAGTAAACAAGATTTGCCTTTTCCACAGCTTAAAAGCACAACTAAACAACCCTTTGTCCTCCATTGCCTTAGATACACTTACGCCAGATTGACAAGTTAACATAAGATATATTATAGGAAGTTACAGAGAGGTGAAGGAAGGTGAAGGAAACGGTGGGTAAGTTGGAAAGAATATGGCTAAAGATAAATTCAAACCCGGGTTTGATCCAATATGGAGCAGCGAGTTCTTGGATCTTAAACTTAAGAAGATGTCCAGGACCACTTTTATCTTGCGTCAAATGTATCGCTCCTACCGCGACCCCAAAACTAACCTTTGCACCCTTTCTGATTGGCAAATCTACTATATCACCGGCTGGCACCGCCGCGCTATCCGCAAGGCCCGGGAACATCTTATCAAATTAGGCGAAATTATCCCTACCGGCTACCACTCTTTTGCTGTAAAAACATTCCACCAATTCAACGAAACTGGAGCCCTAAAGGCTCTACCCGATAATTCAGACCAGAGCCCTAAAGGCTCTACCAGTAGCGCCCTAAAGGCTCCAGACCAGAGCCCTAAAGGCTCTACCAGTAGCGCCCTAAAGGCTCTACCCTTATATACAGATAATACAGATACAGATATACAGATAAAGGATTTTGTTTGTAAAGATTGTCAAAACTACGAACCCGAGCACTTAGACAGCAAGGGCGTTAAAGCCGGATACTGCCCTATTCTGCTGGTAGCTCTCCCCCCTTATTCTAACGCCGTGGGGTGCAAGCACAAAAAACCTATCCCGGCAGAAAGCGAGGCTAAAACATGATTCCCTGGCCATATGTTGTTGGCGCGAGTGTAATTTCTTTTTATTTAGGGTTTCTGACCTGCGCGCTTATGGTAGCGAGCAAAGAAAACACTAAAAGCGAGGTTGACCATGAGAGCCAAGATCATTAAGGTCCATGAGCAAAAATCCTGGCTGGGGCAGAGCTTCTTCTACATCTTTTTTAAGGGAGCTGACGGACGAAGTTATAGGACCTGCGCCTATCCGCAGTTTGGGAATTACCCGCGCTGGCAGAAATTCATTGAGCTGCACCGGACCGGCCGCGAGGTGTGGCTTGACGGATTGAATACAAAAGGCAAGAACCTAATTGACGCAGACAGCTACCCACAGGAGGTTAAGCCATGAACAAAAAATGTTTGCAATGTTTAGAGGGGGTTGACTGGGAAAAAGTAAGACACATAGGTTTAGCTTTGGCTGCCCTGGCTTCCGCGCTGGCCGTTGTCTATCTTATCAAAAAAATTAAAGAGCCGCCTTTAGAAATCCCCCAGCCGGTAATTTTAATTCAGGGGCAACCCAAGAAAAGCGAGGATAAATAATGATTGATCAAATCTTAAAGCTGGCTCTCTCAAAGGTTGACCCAAAGACGGCTACCGAAGCCGTCCAGCACTTTAACAAGGCAATGGAAACCCAGGAGCGCATGGCTAAAGCTCAAGAGGAAATCGCCGCGCGCTTAGGCGATATTACAGAGCTACTTAAAAAGCGAGGTGCGAAATGATTTCTTTGGATGTGGTAAATAAGGAAGTGCGTATACTTCTAACCTATGAAGAACCTGTTGGGGGCAAACCGCGCATAATGATAACCGGCACGGCTGATTTATCTCATCATCTAATTGAGGGCGTTTTTGATCTCGTAGATAGGTTGGCTCGCATGGAGCGTTGCAGCCACCAATCAAGCGAATGGAGGAAAAAGTGATCTCCCTCTCCCCTGCCCCCTCTTGGCTTCCCTCTCTTACGCAACCGGCTGACTGGTTTGTGGCAAAGGTATTGGTTATACTTTTAGTTGTGGGGATATTTACCCTTATGGCTGGTGTGGGATCTACGAAAGGGGGTGATCCACATGGCTAAAGGATATTGGTGTGAGATCTGCGACAAGCCTTTTAAGGGCCCGCCTGATCTGCAAATGTTTTTGAATAAGGCCCTGGAGGCGCTTTTAAGGTTTACGCTGGGTGTAAAGATATCACCCGAAAACGAGGAAGCTGACACTTACCAGAAGGACTTATGCCCTGGCTGCGCGGAAAGCTATGTTAAGTGGTATAAGGGACAACGGGAGGTAACGCATGAAGGCTAAAGAGAATGACCTGGTTAAATCGATATGTCTTGCCTGTGGTGCTGTGGGCGAGAAAAAAAAGAGGCCTGCGCCTAAGAACAATAAAGAAAAGGCGCAAATGGATTTTCGCTGCCGGGGGTGCGGCGCAATAAACCTTAGGGGTGGCCACAAGGCGATCTATGACAGCGGTATGCCACCCGAGAAAGGCTCTCTGACCCCTAAGGACAAGAAAAAGGCATTACCTCAAAAGGTTGAGGTAAAATCCCAAAAACCGCCCGACGCTGCACCTCAGGTAAAACCACCGGAAAGGAGTATTGAGCATGAAGAAACAGACGATTCCCCTACGATCCTCTAAGGAAAATATCCTCAAAGACAAGGGTAATTTACCTCAAAAGATTGAAGTAAAACCTCAAAAGCCGCCCGACGCTGCACCTGAGGTAAAAGGGAAAAAAGTTGAGGTAAAGCCGCCCGACGCTGCACCTGAGGTAAAAGAAAGGATACCCGGGCCTGGCTTAGACTTAGAAAAGCTGCTCCCCCCTACCGGCACTATCAAGGCAATAGGGTGTAATGGCTTTAGCCTTCTGCTGAATAAAAAGGGCAGGCTCCCCCTTAACTTTGATCAGTATAAAATGCTGGGGGATCCCCTGGATAAGGTTGAGGCCGAGGTGATCAAGCTCCTGCCAGCCTGGCTTAAGGAACAGGTTGAAAAGAACAGCCCCTTGGCTGGTGCGATCATGGAGGCAGCCACCTTAGCCTTTGTGATCTGGGAGCTAAACAAAAAACCGGCTGCTCCCCGGGAAAAGAACCAACGCCTGAGGTAAAACCGTGAAACATTATTTCAACCATGTTATCCGGGTGGACCATCTAACCGGCGAATGGTTGCTTATGGACTTAAGTAATTATTCTTGCGGTATACCCTCAGATTTCGCTACACTATACATGATATGATCAGGAAGCGCGAGGCAATATTGTTTTCGGGGATCAGCCGGACCGGCAAGAGCACTCTCTTTCGCGAATACATCGCTAAGACAGAGCGCTTTATTATCATTGACACCCTATCGGAATACTGGCGTTTGGATCCCCCCTTCCCTGCGCTTACTATTGATTCCCTGGAGCAGCTTTATAGTTACCTGGCAGAAAACCACGGTAAGAATTACAGGATAATCTTTAATCCCGAGGACTTAATGGATAAGATTTGCCTAAAGGACGGCTCGGAAAGCACTATCTTTAACGAAACCTGCCGCCTGGTTTATACCCACCTGTCTAATGTTGTGCTGGGGATAGAGGAATTAGCGGATCATACCAAGCCCGGGTTTGCTCCCCTCTATCTCCAGCGCCTTGTTAGATCCGGTGGACATCATGGCATATCCGTTTACACTACCACCCAGCGGCCGAAAGAGATATGGACCGGCTTCCGCGGCCAGCTGACCAAGTTTATCTCTTTTAAGCTATACGATGAAAGCGATCTTGAGTGGGTGGCCTCGGCAATAAGAGATAAGCAGGAAGCCTCAACCTTAGCCGACTTAGAGAATCTAAACGGCGCCCCCGGTGCCCGGGTAAAAGGCAAACACTATAAGGAGTATGTTTTATGATCATTTTTTTGTATGGTATGAGATATCCGGGAGATCCGGATCCATGGATCCGCGGCCAGCTGACATCAGCGACGAGAGCGAAAAAACAGCTCTTCTGGCCAGCAGGTCCTCTATGCCATACTTTCCCCGGGAGGATCTAAATGAGCGTTAAGACGATACAGATTCAAGGAATTGATCAGCTTCATGTTAGAGGTAAAAGTTTGTGGGCCACGGCGCGGCTGATTATTCGGGAACGCCCAAGCGGATCGGGCTGGCGAGGCCCTAACCGCTATCTTTACTTGGTCTATCGCGACGGCCACAAGATCAAGGAACACTACATAGCCAAATTAGCCGATGAAAAAATTTAACAACTGCCTTTTTTGCGGTAGGAAGATCCGCACATTCCCTTCCAGGCGCGCTAAATTTTGCAGTCATTCGCACTACCTTCTTTTTGTTGAAACCGCCAAAAATCACTTTAAGGTAAAAAATGAGATTTTAAGCCTTTCCCGACGAGAAAAACAGGCCGTAGCAGCCCCGTAGAGCCACGATTTTACCTCAAGCCAATATCTATCTACCCCCCTAAAATTTACATTCACTTAAATTTTGCTCTTTGACCTATCCCCCTTTTTGTAGGATATTCTAATCGTAGTTTTTGAAACCCGGGAGCTGGAAAGAAATTTCCTTTCCCGGGTTTTTTCTTTCCGGCTCCCTCCAACCAAAAGGAGAAGGCGATGATTAAGCAGATCTTAAGCGAAGCAAAGGCTGAATTAAAGCCCTCAAAGCTCATTGTTACCGTGGCCCTGATTATCGTGGTGCCCATGGTTTACAACTGGGTGATGAGCAAGATCAAACCCCCGGCGGCCTCATGAAGAATGTCAGCAAGATCCTATTAACCTTTGTAATCGCTTTAGCGGCAGCGTTTGCCTATGACAAGGCCAAAGCTGCTTTGACTAAGCAAGGACAGGCCACATGAAAGAATCCCTTAAAACATTCGGTTTTATGATCCTGGCGATAGTCTTTACCGGGATAGTTTTAGATGAGCTGGGTAAAGGCCGGTTAGGCAACGCGGCTAAGAGCCTGGCGCAGAAAGTAACCTCAGGCTACGGGGCATAAATTTTGTTAACCTTTTAACAAGGAGAAGCTAAGATGATAAGACAATTACTGAAAAAAGCAAACATGAACGGGATCGCAGCCGGGGCTATCGCAACCGGCGTGTTGCCCGCCGAAGGCACCTATTACTCGGTTTTCCTGGTCGCTAAGACGGCCGCCGGTGTTGCTTTAACCCGCGCGGAGATATTAGCCGACATCGGCAATGTCAAGGCTATGATCAACGGCGAGGAGATCGTAAACTGTGATGTTGCGGTTTTGCTTGATCTCCAGAAGTATTACGGCGATCAGATCGGGGCCGGTAATGTGGACGGCATAATCCCGATATATTTTGAGAGGCCGCACCTGGCAACCGACGCCGAAAGGTCCGTGTTCGCCTTAGGTATGGCGAATGTTTCCAGCTTCACCCTTGAGGCCGCTATTGACGGCGTGGCTCAGCTGGCTACCCTGGAGATCTTTGCCGAGGTTTCCAATGAGAACCGCCTGCTCGGCCAGCACGTCAGGCTTTTGAAGTATCCTCAGTCTTTCGCTCAGACCGGGGACCAGGAAATAACCACCCTTCCCTTCATCAATGACGCAAGCAAGGCTTATCTCGCCTTGCACATCACGGCCGGTGCGGGAACCTTCAATGAGGTAACGGTCAGGATAGGCGGAAACGCCATATTTGACCGCGTGGGGGTTAACCTGAATAAGGTCCTGCTCCAGAAGGATCTGCGTAACCCTCAGACCGGGTATTATCATGTTGATTTTGCCCGTCCCAATGATCTTAAAGGCCTTCTGCCTATGGCCGGGATCAAGGACTTCCGTCAGACCATAAATTGGATCACCGCGGCGCCTACTAATTTCAACATCTACGCTGAGACGCTTCATGGCCTGAAGGTCGCGCAGGGATAACTAACCGGCAGGATTATCCTGCTACAAAGAAAGGATAAGATATGGCCGGTAATCCAATACTAAACACTATTGCGGACTTTAGCGCCGGGTTAGTCGGTATATTTGATAACGGCTTGCAGATCTACAAGGGGCTTGGGACCAGGTTAGACGCCCTGAATATAATCAGCCAAGATACACCCGAAACCAAGCCCGTTGCCGTTGTCGCTCCCAGCCCTGCTGCGGAAGCCTCAGCCGCCTCAAAAACAGCCTTCACTATCAATAATATATCTTTGCTCTTAATCGCAGCTGGCGCTCTCGGGGCTATCCTGCTTGTCATAGCCCTGCGTAGAAAGTGAGGCGCTATGGGGAAGTTAATAGATTCCTTTGATCCCCTTAAAGGGTTCAATCAATCCCCGGCAGCTGCGCCGGCAACTACGAAAGGTGGAGGAATGATCGCGGAACTCTTAGGGGGAATTTCATCGCTCGCTCCAGTAATTGGTGGGGTAACTGGCGGCGGGTCATCCGCGCCCAGGTTGAGCAGCGCGGAATCATCCTCTAATGGCACAGTAAATAACAGCTTTACCACCGGGCAATTTAATTTAGGCGGGGCAAAAACGACTAACACCCTTTTCTGGGTTGTCGGGATTGTCGCGCTTCTTTTTTTATTGAGGCATTACTTTAAGAAATGACAACCATAACCATTAAGAAAATATCCTGGGATGATAAGGTTGATCTGCTCTCTGAAAAAATAGAATCGCTTGTCTCCCCCGCCCTGGTCAAGGAAAAAGTCCTGTCAGGGGAATGGGATCTCTGGGAGGTATCCAGCGGGGATATCCGCTTAGGGGTATTTGTTACCCGTCTTGCCCCCAGTTACGAAGGGCACAATGAGATCGTGATAATGTTTACCATGAGCGAGTATAGGCTGCCGATGAAGCTGTCGGACCTGCTCCTTCCTCTCTACGAGATAGTCGCGAAGTTAACCGGCGCTAAAGCGGTAAGGATCCATACGGTCCATAAACCGATTGAGGATTTTCTGGAAAAAAACGGCTATAAATTTCAAGAGAATATTTACCTTAAGAGGGTTGACTAAATGGGTAAAGGCGAAACATCCAGTAATGAATCTACCTCTACCACAAGCAACACGACGCAGAATGAGGATAACCGCGTAGGCGCTGAGGGTGAAGGTATAGCCATTGGCAAAGAGGCGCAGATCAATATAGATCAGCAGTTTAGCCCGGATGTTGCCGCGCAGTTTAAGAATCTTATAGACTTTGCCGGGGAGGTAGGCGCGGCAGCCTTGCAGGTCCACAAGGACGCCATGGCAAACGCCGAGAGAACCTTAAACGCGATTAGTGATCAATCCTCTAAGGCGCTGGAAGCAGTCAGCACCCGTTTAGAGAACCAGGAGCAGCCGGCAAAGAGCTTGTTTAGTAACCTCTTGCCTTATCTGATCGTGGTAGCGGTGGCGATAATGATCGTGGTGGCATTGATTAACTTAACTAAGAAAAAATAGGAGCCTTCCAATGGGTAAATCCTCTTACCGATATTTTTCCGTAACCTTAGCAGCCGGTCAGGTCCTGCCGATCAATGTTTATGCCCGGTATATCACTATCTTAAGCAATAGTATAGCGACTAACCCCGAGATCTCTATTGGCGGTGATCAGTTTGAGACAATAAAGGCCGGGCTCTCTATTGAACTTCCCGAAGGCGATATGGTCCAGGAGATTCAGCTGAGAAATCCCTCTGCCGGTCTTATGACTTTAACCTTTGCTCTGTCTGCTGGAAAAATTGTTGATTCAAGTCTGAGTATATCCGGGAGTATCAACATAATAGATATGACCGCCGCGGCAACCGGCTCGCTTAATGTGGAAGCAGCCGTAGGAGCGGCCCAGGCAGTAGCGTTGGCCGCAAATCCAAGCCGCAAGTCTTTTTCTATCCAGGCTAATCCCGCCAATACCGGCAATATCTATGTAAGCTATTTTACCGGCGTTGACGCCACCCACTATAAATATATCCTGCAACCCGGGCAGGTCCTTAATGATGATCAGTGGAAAGGCGCGGTATATGTCTTTGGCAGCGCAGCCGGGCAGAATTATTGCCCCCAGGAGGAAACCCTCTAATGAAATGTATCTCTGCTCCCCCTGCTAGGGTTGATGATATAACCCTGCAAAAAATAGCCGGTGTTTTATCTGTAAAAGCCAGCTATCAGCCGCTTTTGATAAATCCGATGGTTTATGGCGACACTCGGTTTAAGGTTATTGATTTTACGCGTAATACGGCTACCGACTCAGGGACGCAGGCAATAACGGGAGTAGGTTTTGCCCCTAAAGCCGTAATCTTTTTTTCTTGCGTAAATACTACAAGCAGAATGAGCGTGGGAATTGACAATGGGGCTGGGTCGTCAAACAGAGTGACCTCTGATTATGCCGCGCCTGGCACTTGGCTATTTTACAATAACAATCAATCCATAAAAGTCATTGAGGCTTCTGGCGCAGAGTATACCGGGTATATCTCAGCTTTAGGTGCGGACGGTTTTACTATTACCTGGACGAAAACAGGCGCACCGACAGGAACACTGAACATAGGTTGTATAGTCTTTAGATAAAATGAAAAAATACTTTTACGACGCTATCAAGCATATTGAGGTTGTAGATCTGGCCGGCGAGAAAACAATAGAGCAGATCAACACCGAATTTAACGGAAATTTTACCGAGACTACCAAGCAGCAGGAAGATAACTTACGGCCTTAAAAAAGGAGTATATACATGCCTCTACTTTTAGGAATACCAATCATCGCAGGACTGGTGGGGTTATTCGCGGGCGCTCAGGTGGATCGCGCCGTGGATAATGCTACAACGCCGCCAGCTGGCGGGACCGCGGCGCAGCCTATGAGTATCTGGGTGAAGATCGCGCTTATAGCCGCTGGCCTGATCATAGTCCTGGTGATCGTCAAAAAAGTTATGAAGAAATTTTAACAAGGAGCGCAGAATGTTCTTAGTCTTAACGCATTTAGCTTGCTTCGCCGGTGGAGTAGCCGCTACTCTGTGGATCCAGCGAGAATACAGAAACGCCAAAAAGGAGCTGGGGAAAGAATGATCGCGCCAGTATTGGCCTGGGCTGCCCGCTTATTCGGCGGTTTCGCCCTCTGGAAAAGCGATAAGCTCGGAAAGGTTATCTATGTCTGTATTATTATTGTCGCTGCTCTTTTCGTATATACGAAGATCATGGAGCCGAAATTCAAAAACATCTCCCAGCAGAAAATTGAGCGCGTAGAGAAAATTGAATACCATAATGAAACTATTGTCCAGGGCCCTAAGGAGCGCGCCTTTATCGGCGTAAAGATTGGCCCGGTTAAGTTAGGGTTAGGGATATGAAAAAGCAATATCTCATTACGATAGTCTTAAGCGTTGTAGCTTCGGTGATCGCCGCGGTGATCATTAAGAAGTTCGTCAATAAGCCTGAGAGTGTATCATAAATTCTGTAAGTGCGGCCGGATCCTCACCCTGGAGGAAATGCGTAAGGGTGATAAATGCAACCGGTGCCAAAAAGAAAATGTTAAGGATCATGGAAAAAATTAAGTGTAACCCTCTCGCCTGCCTTGCTGTTTTCTTCGTTATTACTGTCATGCTCTTTAACTCCATAAAATCGGATATTATCCAGATCCGGCAGGAGATCAGCGGAATTTACAGTATCCTTGTGCCTAAACCTCGGGAATTAGCCAAAATAAGCCCTACAACGCAAAAACTCGCCCAGATAGCACTCTTCCCTGGTTACCCACATAATCGTTGAAATTCTACCTCAAAAACTGCCCTACAACCTACCTTGCAATTTGCGGTAGTAGGGCTTTTTGATAAAAACCAGGGAAAGCGTTTTTATGATCATTTTTGTATGGTATGGGAGATCCGGATCCATGGATCCGCGGCCAGCTGACATCAGCGACGAGAGCGAAAAAACAGCTCTTCTGGCCAGCAGGTCCTCTGTGCCATACACCCCGGGGATCCCGGGAGGGGCAAAAAAAGTGCTTGACAAATGAGTATATTTCCCTATAATCTAATTCATGAACATAAAAACACCCTTGTTACTGTCCATTAAAGATGTTAAAAAGATTCTTGGCGTTAATTCTGACGCCACGATCTATAACTATATTAAGGCTGGAATACTGCCTTATAGGCAAATTGGTAAATTTCGTCGTTTTACTCTGGACGATATAAACACTTTTCTGGAAAACTGCAAGTCAGCAACAAACCTACCAAAAGCTACACCTTCCAAAGCCCTGCAATTCACGGGCGAAATCTCTAATTCTCTGTAATACCCTATAATAGCGTAACGATATATTATAGGAAGTTGAGCTATAGGCCAAAATAGGCCAACAGCCTGTTTTTAATAGGAACCAAGCGGATATTTTTTAGCGTCTCTTTTTTAAGATTATGCTTGTTGGGTTGTTGGTTTCTCGGCAGGATCCTGGCGGGAACTGATCACGTATTGGCCGCCCTGTATTCTTATGGCGGATCCGGTGGTTATCCCCTTAGCCACGGTTTTATGCGCCTTTCTTAATATCCGGCTAAAGGTTTGCTGGGATATGCGCATTGACCTGGCAGCCTCTTTTTGGGGTAAATCCTGGTAGTCTGCCAGCCTTAAAGCCTCAAATTCATCCATCTTCAGCTCTACCTCATCCGGCCTGCCGGCCCTGCCTCTGGGGCTGAATTGGCTGATTTTAGGGTCAACTTTGATTATTCTATACTTCTTAGGCCTGCCTCGGGGACGCATTTACTTGCTTTTACCTACGTTTAACGCCTGGTTTATTATGAGTACCTACTTGCAATCAAACGGTATTTATTACGGGTACTTACTTATAAATAGCTATTTTTTAGGCCTGTTCGCGCTAGACAGGCCCTAATGTTTATACTTTGTAAACTTTGTCGTGCTGCCGGACGCGGGAGTTGACCAGTAACCCTATTTCATCCCCTTTTTTGGCGCTGGAGATATCCACCCGGTCGATCTGCATGGAGGTTATGAGTTGGGTCAGATCAGTGGTGTGCCCCTTTATCTTGAGCGTGTCCCCCATTGCCAGCGGGCCCTTTAACTTTATTACCGCGGCCTGCACATGCGGGAAATAATGGGTGATCGAACCGATAAGATTACCCTCTTCTTTTTTTACGGCTTTTTTACCTGTCCGTTTCTTTTTTGCCGCAGGTTTCTTCTTTAAAAGAGGCTTTCTTTTAGCGGGCTTTTTGGCCGTTTTCTTAACCCTTTTCTTAGCCGGCTTCTTTACCGGTTTCTTTGCCGCTTTCCTGACTTTCTTTTTCTTTTTTAAAGCCATAGCGACACCTCCTTATAAAATTATTCCCGGCCAAAGTTTAAAGGATGACTTTTTCGGATATCTTCGTTACAACCGGGATACGGCAATACACCCCTAAAGAAGCCTGGATGATCCCCCAGATAGAGACCAAAAGGAACAAGGCATAGCCGAAAATTCCGATCAACCAGCCCAATAGAGGTATGATCGAGAGTATGAATGCCGCGACTTCCATCACAAAAAGCACCAGGCCCTGCTTGGCGTGGTAAAGGGCAAATTTGTTGTCCTTTTTAAGTATCAGGGTTATTATGCAAAGAAAGGAAACATAGGATATCACGGCAAAGAATTTTCCTTCGCGGAGCTCCTGTTGATCGGGTAAGTTTGTCATAGTCGGGTTCCTTAGATTATTGTTTTACTTCCAGCAAAGAGTCCTTTGAGCCGTATGGATTTAACCGGTTTAAGGGGTTTGCGGGGTCCTCGATCCAGTCCCCGTCAACCACAAAGCGGTAGCGGTAGGATCCCTTATCCAGTTTTAAGCGTTTAGTCCAAGAGCCGTTTGTCTGTTCCATGCGGCTGTTCTCATCCAGTTTCCAGTTGTTGAATTCACCTGCCAGGTATACCTCTTTTGCTCCCGGGGCTTTGACCGTAAGGGTGATAGTGTTTAATTTCGGCAGGGTTTCCTTAAGGATCTCCTTCATCCGTTTTTCCATGGTTTTTTCCGGCAAGCCGGCCGGGAGAGCCGGAGGCTCCTGGGTAATGATCTCCCGCGATAAGGAGAAATAATCTTTTGCCCCGCGGCAGTATTTATCATAAGTTAGGATATGGAGCCCCGCGTTCTGCGCCTCCTTTAATTTCACATTCACGTGGATGATATTTGAGAACATCTTTTCCTTGTAGTCGCTTTTGATCTTATCAAGCATTTTAAAGGAGTGCTGCAGCCGGGAATCAAAATTGGTAACCAGCACGCGGAAGCGCACATCATGGTTTAATCTTTCGTTTACCAGCTTGATGATGCTGGTCAATTGGCTCAAGCCTTCCAGGGAGAAGCGGCTTGCTTCAACCGGGATGATTATTTCACCGGCCGCGCGCAGGGCGTTAATGGTCAGGATGCCCAGGTTTGGCGGGCAGTCGATCAGGATATAATCATAATTGCCTTTAA
>JAQUME010000021.1 GCA_028718245.1 Candidatus Omnitrophota bacterium | reverse complement strand
TACAATATATCAAAAGCTTAAAAAATACTTTCGCCGAGGTAGCTCAGTGGTAGAGCGCGGCCCTGAAAAGGCCGGCGTGGGAAGTTCGATTCTTCTCCTCGGCACCATATATAGAAAAGAGAGGGTTCTTAACCCTCTCTTTTGTTTTCGTTCGGCCGATAAGGCCGTTTTGGTCCGATAGCGCTATGAGCTTGAAAGATCTGCTTACGAGAATGTTAACGGCGGCTGCCTCTTTGGCCATCTCTCTGCTGGTGATCGAGGGGTCGTTCATTGTCGCCGGATTTATAGTCAAGGCGAGGATAGAAAATGGGCACCAGGAGAAAGGCGGGGTTTTCAGGGTCCTTTGTTTGGGTGATTCCAGCACCTACGGGCTAGGGGCAAGCAACAGGGATAAATACAGCTATCCCGCCCAGTTACAGGAGCTGCTTGATAAGAGCGGAATGTGCGGAAAATTCGAAGTAATCAATCTCGGCCTTCCGGGTGAGAATTCATCGCAATTATTGGGGGGGCTGGAGAAAAACATCTCAAGATATAAACCGGACATGCTCATAGTGATGATAGGCATTAACGACTCCTGGAACCTTCAAGGCAGCAGAATAATAGAATTTTATAAGGCGAGCCCCCTGAAGAGAGGGCTCATGAAACTGGACCTCGTGCTTAATAAGATCCACTTATACCGTTTCTTGAAGCTGGCAATGATTTCAAGGGAGTTGGATTATCAGACTAAGCCGGCCTCCCCGCCATATACTGGGTTTAACGACCTGTCGCGGGCGGGGGGGTTCCCTTATTCCCGGAAGGACCCCGGAAAATCCCAGGCATTTTATTATTGCCTTAAATACGATATAATGGAGATCGCCTTTGTTGCCCGAAAGCACCGCCTGCCAGTTTTATTCATGAATTACCATAACCGCGGCTGGGGTTCACCGGAAATAGCTCTCCAAAAGATTTATGCCTGGCTTAATCTTTCCATAGTAGATAACAGGTCCGTATTTATAAAGGCGCAAAAAGAAGGTTTGAATGTCAGGTCGGGGGATGGCTGGCATCCCAACGATCTCGGGTATTCGCTCATAGCCAAGGATGTATATGATAAGATGCTCTCCCTGCGCCTGGGCAATAACTGTGTAAAATAAGATGAGAATGAAGGGACAGGCCCGCTTAATCTCCTTACTTTTTCGGGATGGAAATGGTATAATTGGATAAAAGGCAAAAACGATGAAAAAGACTAAATTCATAAGCGTACCGGAGAAGCTGGCGGGGATCACCTTATCTACTTATTTTCGGTTGGGGCTTATTGCTGCCGGTTTTATTTGCCTCATGGTGTTAAGGCAGACATCAGGAACCTTCGGTGTTTCTTTTGGCTATGTTTATATCGTCCTGATCTCATTAGCCGGATTCTGGTTTGGCCTTAAAGGAGGGATAATAACAGCGGTATGCGCCGGGGTTATATTCCTTATTGAAATACAGGTCCATCCCTCCTGGCCTGCCAGGGATCTGGTTTTAAGGGGAGCTGCTTTCAGGTTAATAGTTTATCTGGCCTGCGGTTTTATTTTAGGCTATGTTTCCGAATTGCAAAAGAAATTAAGCCGGGAGATAGAATACTCGGCTTACCACGATAAGCTCACCGGCTGCGTAAATTACACCTGGATAGTGGAATTCCTGGAAAAAGAAATCGCCCGCAGCCGCAGGTTTATCAAGGAATTCTCCATAATCCTGATCGATATAGACCATTTTAAATCCATAAATGACACCTACGGCCACCTGGTGGGCAATGACGCCCTGGCTGCCTTTGCTGGTGTCATAAAGGATAATTTAAGGAGCATGGATATAGTAGGAAGGTATGGAGGGGAGGAATTTTTGGTTATCCTGCCTGAGCTTGGCTCCGGCGGCGCTCTGATAGTCTTGGAGAGGATCAAGAGAAAGCTCTCCGAGGCCAAGATAACCTCCCGCCATCTAAAAGAAGGGATAACCATCTCTTTACAATTCAGCGCCGGGATATCTTCTTTCCCCTATAACGCCAATAACGCCAGGGACCTGATCAAGCTGGCTGACGATGTCCTTTACCAGGCCAAGGCAAAAGGAAGGGATAGGATACTGGTAGAAAGAAGGAGATGCATCCGGTTAAAGCCGGCGAAGGGTTTAAGAATAGAGATGTCCAGGTTGTCCGATAAGGAGAAGTTAAAGATAAAAGATATAGAGAATATTTCTGAGCGGGGGATACTGCTTCTTTTCCCCCAGGATGTCCCGGACAAGGAATTTTTATGCCGCATCTCTTTGCCGGGCCAGGAGTTCACCCCGGAGTTTACCTGTAAGGTTGCCCATAAGAGCAAGGCCGAAGACGGCACCTACCGCGTAGGTGTTTATTTCGTAGATATGCCTACTTATACCCGGGGGACATTGTTCCATTTTGTACGCGAGGAGGAAAGTTAGGCCGGGGGATAGGATTATAAAAGGAAGAGCCGGATCTAGTCAGATCCGGCTCTTCCTTTAAGCGTAAAAAAACTTATATTTTCTTTACGTTGGTTGCCTGGTCACCTTTAGGCCCCTGGGTAACCTCGAATTCGACTTCATCGCCTTCTGCTAAAGATTTATATCCCTCTCCAACGATGGCGCTGAAATGCACGAAAACATCCTTGCCATCTTCAGAAGTAACGAAACCGTAACCCTTTTGGTTACTGAACCACTTTACTTTGCCTTTTGCCATTTTCTACTTCTCACCTCCTCCATAAAAAAAGCCGCAAAGCGTAATTATAAGGTATTGCTGCTTTGCGGTTTATACATGGAACTAATCAATTTCTTTGCTTCTCCTCTGATCTGCACTTCTTTATTATATATACCACGAATTCGCGCTTTGTCAACATTTTTTAGGTGATTTTTAGCTGATCCCGCCCGCTGTTAGCAATAGTAATATATGACTTGGCTTGTTTCGGAGCAGGGCGTGGAGGCAAGGAGCGGGCACGGTTCACCCGCTATACAGGAACTAGTGAGAGCGACGCCAGCCGACCCGAGCGAAGTTGCGGCACGCTGGGTGCGCAACAAGCGTCCCTGCGAGAAACAAGACAAAGCAGACATTACTGGCATTACCGCTAATAAGCAGTAATTGACTATTGAGCAGGAATTGGTATAATATTGCGCAAATTGCCGATGTAGCTCAGTTGGTAGAGCAGGACTTTCGTAAAGTCAAGGTCGGTGGTTCGATTCCACTCATCGGCTCTAATTTTTTATGGCTAAGATCCGTGAAGTTCTGAAAAACCGCAACTTTTTCCTTTTGTGGGTGGGCCAGATCATCTCGCAGTTAGGGGATAGGCTGGGCCAGATGGCCCTGATCTACTTTGTTTACCTGCGCGCACCGGGTTCGCCGCTGCAGATAGCCAAGATACTTTCCTTCACCATTATCCCCGTATTCCTTATCGGTCCCCTGGCCGGGGTTTATGTGGACCGCTGGGACAGGAGGCGCACCATGTATATCTGCGACCTTCTGCGCAGCCTGTTGATGTTGACTATCCCGTTGTTTTTGTTCTATGCGAAAAGCTTAGCCCCCATTTACCTTATTATCTTCATTGTTTTTTCCATCGGCAGGTTCTTTGTACCGGCTAAATTATCCATTATCCCGGATCTGGTGCATAAGAAGGACCTGCTTATCGCCAATTCCCTGGTCAATACAACCGGGATGATCGCCGCGGTCCTGGGATTCGGTATAAGCGGGGTGCTGGTGGAATGGCTGGGGGCAAAAAGCGGGTTTTATCTCGATGCGGCGGGATTTTTAGTTTCGGGAGTGTTTATCTTTTTGATCTCCAAAAAGTTCACCGCGGCCGTTGATCTTAAGGAATTAGGCAAGGAGATAGTGGAGGTTATCAGCAAATCCGTGCTCCAGGAGATAAAAGAGGGGGTGTTCTATTTTATCCGCAAGAAAGATATACGGTTTACTGCCTCCATTATTTTCGCGCTTTGGTCGGCATTGGGCGCGGTTTATGTGGTAATTATCGTTTTTGTGCAGCAGACATTGCATTCGGCGACCAAGGACCTGGGGCTTCTGGTGATGTTTTTGGGGATCGGCCTCTTCCTGGGTTCATTGATTTACGGCAAGTTCGGCCAGCGCGTCTCGCATTATAAAATTATATTTTCTTCTCTGGTCTTGAGTGGTATAATGCTGGTCATCTTTGCCCTGGGAATATACCATTATCCCAATTTTATCCTGGCTGCGCTTCTTTCTTTATGCCTGGGGCTGATCATTGCACCCATCATGATCGCCTCAAATACCATTATTCATAATGTCAGCGATAATGTGATGATGGGCAAGATCTTTAGCTCCCTGGAGATCGTTATGCATCTGGGTTTTCTAATGTTTATGTTCATCAGTTCGATATTGGCTGAAAGATTTTCGCATTTATTGATCCTGGTCATCGTGGGCTGTTTGTTAGGCATCCTGGGTTTAGTAAATCTTTTCTTCAACCGGAAGGCAGCATGGTTAAGCTAGCGGAAAATAAAGACCGTTCGGAACACAAGGCGATCGAAAGGCTTCCTTTGCCGGCAAAGGTATATCTTCCTTTGATCCAGCACCTGGGAAAGATCTGCGTACCGGAGGTAAAGGTTGGTGATACGGTCAGCCTCGGCCAGAAAATAGGCGCTATACAAGCGAATTTCTCTGCACCAATCCACGCCTCAATATCCGGCAAGGTGCTTGCCATACAGGATTGGCCGCATCCGGTTTTGGGCAGGGCAAAGGCAATTGTTCTGGAGGGGGACGGCCGGGATGATACCGGGATTTTTGCTTTAAAGAGCCGGCAGGAGGTGGATAAGCTTACCCCCGATGATATCAGGAAGATCGTTTTGGATGCGGGAATAGTCGGCATGGGAGGAGCGAGTTTTCCCACCCATATCAAGCTAAACCCCCCTAAGCCGGTAAACACCTTGATCGTTAATGGGGCGGAATGCGAGCCTTATCTGACCGCGGATAGCCGCCTGATGGTGGAAAAAGCCGAGGAGATATTTAAGGGCATCGAGGTTGTATCCAAATGCCTGGGGATAAAAGAGATTTATGTCGGGATTGAGGATAATAAACCGGAAGCGATCAGAATATTCTCTAAGTTTTCCGGGATCAAGGTCAAGGTTTTGAGATCGGATTACCCGCAGGGCGGGGAGAAGCAGCTGGTCCAGAATATATTAGGTAAAGAGATCCCCCGCGGAAAACTGCCTTTTGATATCGGCGTATTGGTGCAGAACGTTGCCACTCTCTACGCCATTTACGAGGCGGTGTATAGGAGCAAGCCTTTGATAGAGCGGTTGGTAACGGTTACTGGAAGCTGTGTAGAGAACCCCAAGAATTTACTGGTTCGCCTGGGTACCCCCATAAAGAATTTGATAGAGTTTTGCGGCCTAAAAGAAGAGCCGGCAAAGATGATTATCGGCGGGCCGATGATGGGCATTGCTCAATATACCGACGAGGTCCCGATAATAAAATCCAGCGGCGGGCTTTTACTGATGAATAAGAAAGAGGCCGAAGATCTGGAGGAGGAGCCCTGCATACGCTGCGCCGCCTGCGTGCGCGGCTGCCCGGTAGGGCTTATGCCCTGTCAGATCAACCTGGCCTCTCAGAAATCACTTTGGAAACTGGCTAAAGAGTACGGGGGGATGGATTGCATTGAATGCGGCATATGCAATTATGTCTGCCCTTCTAACCGCCGCTTATTGCAGACGATAAAAAGGGCAAAACTGGAGTCGGGTAAATGAAAGAGATGATCCGTTACGGCCTTATTCTGGCCTTGATCTGCGCTATTGCCGCCGGCCTTTTGGCCGGGGTCAATGAGCTTACCCGCGGCAAGATCGCCGCGCAGGCCTACGCTGAGGAGCAGGCAGCGCTTAAAGAGGTTATGCCGCTTGCAGCCAAATTTACGGAGGTAAAATCAGGGGATGAGTTATTATATTATAAGGCCCTGGATAACCAGGATAAAATTGTAGGTTTTATTTTTAAGGCCGGCGCTAAAGGCTATTCCAGCCTGGTCCAGACATTAGCCGGGATATTCCCCGACGGCTCGATCAGCGCGATAAAGGTCGTATCGCAAAATGAGACCCCGGGCTTAGGGATGCGTATAACCGAGAAAAAATTTACCGGTCAATTCAGCGGTAAGGACAGCTTGAGTTTATCCGGTGTGCAGGCAATTACCGGGGCAACCATCTCCAGCCGCGCGGTAATGGATTCGGTGAAGAAAAAAGCAGCCGAGGTATTGGAATTGATAAAGAATGAAAAATAATCTTATAGTTTCCGGTTCTCCCCACATACACAAAAAAGAATCCGTCAGCCGGATCATGTGGACTGTGGCGCTTAGCACAATACCTGCGGGTATTGCCGGAGTGATCATTTTTGGCCTGGATGCCCTTTGGATCATCCTGGCAGCTACGATTGCGGCGGTATCAACCGAGTGGGTTTTTGAGTTAATTACCAGGCGCAAGGTTACTATCCTGGACGGTTCAGCGGTGATCACCGGAATATTGCTGGCTTATAATCTTCCGTCAGGCGTGCCTTTGTGGCTGCCCGTAGTTGGAGCAATATTTTCCATCATCGTCGGCAAGGCGGTCTTCGGCGGCCTGGGCCAGAATATTTTTAACCCGGCGCTGGTAGGCAGGGTTTTTCTTATGGCCTCCTGGCCGAAATATATGACTACCTTTCCTAAGCCGTTCAGTTATGATGCCGTGACCTCCGCTACCCCTCTGGCGATGCTTAAGGAAGGAAAAATCCTGGAGCATATCCCATATTTGGATTTATTCCTGGGCAACCGCGGAGGATGTATCGGCGAGGTCTGTATCCTGGCATTGTTGATAGGTGCTGCAATACTTTTGATCAAGGGCTATATTACCTGGCATATTCCGGTAACTTATATTCTTACCACCGCCATTCTTACCTATATTTTCGGAGCAAAACAGTTTTTCCACGGGGACTGGCTCTTCCATATATTAAGCGGAGGATTGATCCTGGGCGCGTTTTTCATGGCTACTGATTATGTGGCTACCCCGCTTACGATAAAAGGCCAGGTCATCTTTGGAATAGGATGCGGCCTGATCACCGCGGTCATCCGGATCTGGGGAGGATACCCCGAGGGGGTTTCATACGCCATATTGATGATGAACGCGGCAACACCATTTATTGACCGTTACACAAAGAACAGGATTTACGGGACATAATGAAAACACTGATCAAGGAATTTACCAAAGGCATAATCAAGGAGAACCCTACTTTTGTCCTGGTGCTGGGCTTATGCCCGACACTGGCGGTTTCGGTAACGGTAGCTAACGGCATCGGCATGGGCATCGCCGCAACTTTTGTGCTTTTAGGCTCAAGCGTGATCGTTTCATTGATCAAAGATTTCATCCCGGGGAGGATCCGCATACCTTGTTATATCGTGATCATCGCCACTTTTGTTACTATTGCCGAAATGAGCATGAAGGCCTACAGCCCGGTACTTGACCGCGCCCTGGGTATTTATGTCCCGCTTATCGTAGTCAACTGTATGGTCTTAGGCCGCGCTGAGGCATTTGCCTGCAAGAATAACCTGGCCAGTTCTTTTTTTGACGGCTTAGGTATGGGCCTGGGTTTTACCCTGGCGCTTATTCTGATCTCGGCGATAAGAGAGTTCCTGGGCTCAGGCCAGTTATTAGGGCATACCTTGATCAAGGGCTTTGAACCGATCTTTGTTTTCGGCATGCCTTCCGGGGCCTTGTTAGTGATCGGGTTATTGCTGGGTTTTTTCAATTTTCTAAAGAATAGGAAAACATGAACCTCCAAGAATTCCTGACCATATTCATATCCGCGGTATTCATTTATAACGTCATCCTTTCGCGTTTCCTGGGGCTTTGTTCCTTCATTGCTATATCCAAAGAAACAAAGCCGGCATTGGCAATGAGCTTTGCGGTAATGTTCGTCATTACAATGTCCTCGATAATCACCTGGTTCGTTTACCGTTTTATGCTCCTGCCGTTTAATCTTACATACCTGCGCACGATCTCATTTATCCTGGTCATCGCTACTTTTGTGCAGCTAGTGGAGATGGTGATCAGGAAGTTCAGCCCTCAGATGTACCGGGCTTTCGGGATCTACCTGCCGCTGATCACCGTCAACTGCGCGGTATTGGGGGTAGCGGTATTGAATATTGACATGTTTTTCGTAAGCGGCAAACAGGTTGCCGGGAGCTTTTATTATTCTCTTTTTCAGGGGATATGCGTGGGCTTAGGGTATACACTGGCCATGCTTTTAATGTCCGGGATAAGAGAGAGGCTTGAGCTCTGCAATGTCCCAAAGGCATTGAAAGATTTTCCCCTGGCATTTATTATCGGCGGGATACTAAGCTTAAGCTTTATGGGTTTTAGCGGGTTCAAATTCTAAATGGAAATCTTAATTGCCATATTGGTACTGAGTTTTTTAGGCCTGCTCTTCGGCATAGGATTGGCGGTTGCCTCAAGGAGATTGGCCGTCCAGGTTGATCCTAAATTGGAGGCGGTGCAGCATTTGCTTCCAGGGTCAAACTGCGGGGCCTGCGGCAACCCGGGATGTTTCGGCTTTGCCGAAAACCTCTTAAGCGGCAAAGCTACGATAGATGGCTGCCGGGTCTGCAGCGACGAGATCAGGCAGAAAATCGCTAATCTCATGGGCCTTGCCGCGGCCAAGCAGGTCAAAAAGGTGGCCACCCTGCATTGCGGCGGCGGATTGAAGGTCAAGGATAAATATATATACTCCGGAGTGGAAGATTGCGTTGCCGCTAATCTGGTTTTAGGAGGCCAAAAGTCATGCGTTTATGCCTGCCTCGGCTTCGGTACATGCGTAAAATCCTGCCCCTTTAGCGCTATCAGTATGTCTCCGGAAGGCCTTCCGGTAGTGGATATGAAAAAATGCCGTGCTTGCAACAAATGCGTGTTGGCCTGCCCCAAAAAACTGTTTTCCCTGGTGCCGGCTGCCAGCAATGTCTATGTTGCCTGCAGCTCGCATGACCTCGGCAAGGATGTTCGGGCAGTCTGTCCCGTAGGATGCATCGCCTGTAAATTATGCGAGAAAGCCTGCAAGTTTGACGCCATCCACGTAATAGATAACCTGGCGGTGATCGATTATCACAAATGCACTTCCTGCGCGGAGTGCGTCAAGGTCTGTCCTACCAAAACTATAAGGATAAGAGAGTGAATTTAGCCATATTTGCTTCAGGCCAGGGGAGCAATTTTTCGGCGATCGTCAAAGCGATAAAGCGCGGTAAGGTTAAAGCCAGGTCGGTGCTCCTGGTTTGTGATAAGCCGGATGCGCGGGTGATCGGACGGGCGAAAAAGGCAAAGGTTGCGGTAATTCTGGTCAGGCGCGAGGATTTTGCCAGCCGAATTGATTTTGAAACAGCGATAAGCCAGAGGCTTAAAAGTTATAAGATAGACCTGATCGCCTTAGCCGGGTTTATGCGTATGCTTAGCCCGGGTTTTGTCAGGAAATACCGCAACCGGATCATAAATATTCATCCTTCACTGCTTCCTGCCTTTAAAGGTTCTCATGCCATAAAAGACGCGCTGGAAGCGGGGGTTGCCTCTACGGGGGTAACCGTACATTTTGTTGACGAAGAGATGGATCACGGCCCGGTTATCCTGCAGCAAGAGGTCCGGATCACAAATAAAGATACGTTAGCCTCCCTTGAAAAAAGGATCCACTCCGTAGAGCATAAGCTCTACCCTCAGGCGATCAGATTGTTTTTCGAAAAGAAGATAAAAATAAAAGGCAGGAAGGTAGAAATCTCTAATCCTTAGAATTAGCCAGGATCGCCGCCTGATTAAGGATGGTTTTCCCCCCGGTTTCCAGGTTTACCAGCTCAACAATATTAAATTTCTTATAAGCGTAGGTATCCAGGGTGTGGCTGACTATCTTTAAAACCTCTTTATCAATATCCGCGTTCTTTTCTACCTCCGGTTTCTGGAATTTCATCCTTATGCGGTTGCGGATCTGATAGGCGATAAATTCCTCCAGGGTTATATCCCGGTAAAGCAGGTGGGCCCCCTCCTTATCCCCGATAATATCGGCAGAGACCTCCGTATCCTGGACAATGCGGTGCTGGTATTCTGTTTGTGAGATAAAGCCGTAGGATAATTTCTTCAAATCCAGCAAATGGAAGATCTGTTTTATTTCAAAACCGTTCTTGATATCCGCCGTAACTATACAGAAGAAGAGGGGTGTGTATTTTTCGGAATTATCTATACTGAAAAGCACCCTACGGACAACCTGCAGGACGTTGAAAATCTTTTCATTTGCCGCTTTGTCCAGGGTCATTTCCTGCGTTTTTTCACTTTCCTCAACAGGCTTGATAAGGTAGCTGACCTTTAGCTCCCCTTCACTGAGCGCGCTTTCTTTATCTTCAACCAGGAACCTCTCGATATATTTTTCCGGTTTTTCGGGCTTAGAGATTATATCTTCCAGCGGCATATAAACCCAGAGTGTCCGGCCGACCAGCTTTGTTGAAACATCCAGTTTATATTCTTTTTTGCAGATATCTTGAACTGCCTGGGGAATATTTTCCTTCGGGAATGAAGGACATGTGGAGGAGGTGCAGGCGGATAAAAAGAAAATTAAAGGAAGAAGCTTAAACCCGGCTTTTGCCAAACTCCTTGAAGATAGCTTCGATCTCATCATAATTAAGTTCATCTTTGGCTACCAGTTCTTTGGCCAGCCGGTCCAGGAGCAACTCCTCCTTTTTTAAGAGGGCAGTTACTTCATCAAGGCAGGTTTTTAATATGTGCTGAACATCGGCGTCAAGCCTTGCTTTGAGATCTTCGGAGATCTTATCCACGATCTCCCAGTTGCCTAACAGCCCGGATCTACCCATTCCCACGTTCCAGACCATCTGATGGGCGTAATGCATGGCGGAGGAGAAATCCGCGTATACGCCGTTGGTGGTAGCGTTATATTTGATCATTTCAGCCGCGTAAGAGCCCAGGCATATTTTTATCTGGCTGGACATCTTATTTGAATCTTTGATAAAAGTGTCTTCTCTCTCCGGCACCCAGGTAACCCCGCCTGTCGGGCCGCGGGGGGTGATGGTTATCTTGAATACATCCTGGCTGGGGGCGAACAAATAAGTGACAATGGCATGGCCTGCTTCATGATAGGCGATCTGCCATTTTTCCTTCTCGCTTAATTTTATCCTGCGTTTTATCCCTAAGGCGATCCTCTCCCGGGCTTCATCTATCTCCCGCATGGAGATCGATGCCTTTTGGTTGCGCACAGTGATAAGCGCGGCCTCCCTTACGATATTGGCGATATCCGCCGGGCTTTGGCCGACGGTGATCCGCGCCAGGCGGTCGAGCTTTACGTCAGCGGCTTCATATTTGACTTTATTGAGATAGTAGGCGAAAAGCTTTTGCCGGTCATCAAGGTTAGGCTTATCCACGATGATCTTGCGGTCGAATCTCCCCGGGCGAAGGAGCGCTTCATCCAGGTAATTTTCCGCCACGTTAGTAGCGCCGATCAGGATAATATTGTGGTCTTTGTCTTTAAGCCCGTCCATCTCAACCAGCAGCTGATTTAAGGTTGTGTTATGTTCGGTCGTCCCGCCGAATCCCCGGTCCATAGCCCGCTGGGCGCCGATGGCATCAACTTCGTCAATAAAAATAATGCATCCGCCTTCCAATTCCGCCAGCTGCTGGGCTTTTTTAAAGAGGGAGCGCACGCGGCCGGCTCCGACGCCGACAAACATCTCCACGAATTCCGATCCCGACATGGAGATAAAAGGAAGATTGGATTCTGTGGCGATCGCCTTGGCCAGATAGGTTTTTCCGCAGCCCGGAGGCCCAAGCATGAGTATGCCCCGCAGGATCTTGCCGCCGATGCGCTGGAGGCTGGCCCGGTCGGTGATCAATTTAACTACTTCCAGGGCCTCTTCTTTGGCTTCATCCATGCCGATAACGTCCTTCCAGGTGATCCCTACCTCCTTGCCGGCTACGGATTTCTTCTGAGTTTGGGAGAAGGAGGATGCCCCGCGCTTAAAATAAAGCCAGTACATTAAATAGGTATAGACAAAGCCGAAAATAAGGGCCATGATTATCTGCAGATACAGCTGCAGAGGGATCATTGCCAATTGCGACTGCCTCAGGTAGGATTCGGATTCATTCCAGGCGCGGATGCCGATAATGACGAAAATAGTCAGGGATATGCCTAAGGCCAGAAGCGCGGCGAAAAGGAGGGCTTTTAGCCAGTGCAGCTTTATATAAAATCTTATTTTCTTCCAGTTCATGGTTTTCTCCATTTTCCTCTAAATTTGGATACTTAGAAAATAACATATCCGGTATCCCAAGTCAAACCTTTTTTAGCAATCTGCGCGGTCTGCCGAGGCTTGCCTCACGCAGCACCGCTTGTCCCGCCCCAGCGAGGCGGGACTGCGCTTCGGCAAAAATTCTCGCTCTGCCTGCTTCGTATATAGCCGGGCAACCGTGCCCGCTCAAATTTTTGAGATGCTGCTTAGAGTCAATCCTCGCCATCCCGCCTGATCATTTTGCCTTTTACCTCCCGTAAATTACTTGACAAAAAATTGGAGGGGGATAAACTATCTGCATGAAGAATAAAGCTTTTATGTCCCCGCCAAGATCCTTGTCAAGGTCGTTCACATTAATTGAACTTGTCGTCGTCATAATCATCGTAGGTTTACTTGCTGCGGTAGGTATCAGCCAATACGCCGCCACAGTTGAAAAATCCCGCCTTGCCGAAGCTAAAATACGCATAGGCACTATGAGGCAGCTCGCATATGAATACTATATGAATAATGGTGCTATGGCAACAATAACAAATGCAGATATAGGCGTAGATTATACTTGTACCCCTACCAGTTTTTATCAGTATCAAGCTGGCACTCGGACAGATACATATGTGAATCTGGCGGCGATGAGGTGCACTACCGGCGGAAAGGTTCCGAACGCGTCTAGGGAATATTACTATTATTTCAGGTTTTATTATACTACAGGCCAAGGTGACTGGCACTGTCAGTACACTGATGGTCCTGACGCATGCTTTGGTCTACCGCGCTGATTGCTTCGGTGAAACTGCTAAGAAACAGCGAATTCCGGGATACAATACTAGAATTACAGGGGCGTTCCCCCAGGTGCCACCCTTTACGTTTTTATCCGATTGCAAATCAACGAATTAGAACAGGGATTTATAAAAGGGGTGTCCCCTTGGGGAACGTCCCCCATTGTTTCTCCCTATTCCCTTGACTTGATTTCTTTTGCGTGTATAATTATTGAGTTGTCTAAAAAACATTAATTAAGGAGAATGAAAATGGTAAAGATCAAGAAGGTTTTAGCCCGCCAGATACTGGATTCCCGGGGCAACCCGACGGTTGAGGTTGACTGCATCCTGGATAACGGGATCTTGGGCAGGGCGGCAGTCCCTTCCGGCGCCTCTACCGGCGATAATGAGGCCCTGGAATTAAGGGATGGGGACAAAAAGAAGTATATGGGCAAGGGGGTATTAAAGGCAGTTGCCAACGTCAACACCGTAATTAATTCCGCGGTTAAAGGCAAACCGGCGGATTTTGCCAAGATCGATCAGCTTTTGATCAAGCTGGATGGGACGGAATTTAAATCCAGCTTGGGGGCAAACGCCATCCTGGGTGTATCCATGGCAGTGGCCAAGGCAGCGGCATTGTCAAAGAAGCAGCCTCTTTACAGGTTTTTAGGAGGGGAGAAGGCAAAGCTCCTGCCTATACCTTTAATGAATATCTTAAACGGCGGGATGCACGCCGATAATAACCTGGATATCCAGGAGTTTATGATCATGCCGCAGGGCGCGCCTAGTTTCTCAGAGTGCTTGCGCATGGCAACTGAGGTATTTCACAATCTGAAATCAATCCTCAAATCCAGGAAGCTTTCTACCTCCGTCGGAGATGAGGGAGGATTTGCTCCCAGCCTTAACTCTAATGAAGAGGCGTTAGGCCTGATAATTGAAGCGATCAATAAAGCAGGCTATACTCCGGGAAAAGATATCTCTCTTGCCCTGGACTGCGCTGCCAGTTCTTTTTGTAAAGACGGCAAATATACTTTTGAGGGTTCAGCGAAAACCTCCGCTGACCTGATCGCTATTTATGAAAACTGGTTGTCCCGTTACCCGATTTTGTCCATAGAAGACGGCCTTTCCGAGCATGACTGGAGCGGCTGGGCCCAGATGACCAGGAGATTAGGAGATAAAGTACAGCTGGTGGGAGACGACATTTTTGTTACCAACCCCAAGATATTCAAGAAGGGGATCGCGGAGAAGATCGGAAATGCCATATTGATCAAGGTCAATCAGATCGGTACGCTTTCCGAGACCCTGGAGGCGATCGCTATCGCCAAGAAGAATAAATACAACGCCGTGATCTCCCATCGTTCAGGCGAAACCGAGGATACGACCATTGCGCATCTGGCGGTAGCGACCTGCGTAGGCCAGATCAAGACCGGTTCTTTGTCCCGGACCGACAGGATCTGCAAATATAACGAGCTTTTAAGGATCGAAGAGGAACTCGGGAAACGCGCGGTTTACGCGGGGAAAACCTGGAAAAAATAAATGCTTTCTACGTTAAGAAAGGCATTCTGGCTTTTCGGCTTGGCGGTTCTGCTTTTAGTTTTGTTCCTGCCTGGCTATACCAAGCTTCGTGAGCTGCGGGTCAAGAACCGCAGGCTAGAGGAGCAATTCCGCAGGATGGCCGTGGAAAATTCCCTGCTCCAGGAGGAGCTTAAGCGGGTGCAGAATGACCCGGTTTACCAGGAGAAGATCGCCCGGGACAAGATGGGGGTGGTAAGAAAGGGCGAGATCCCGGTAAAGATCTTCCAAAAAAAAAGATAATTTTTTGCTTTATTTTTGGTAATTAGTGATATAATAAAACATCGTTCTGGTGTGGGTAAAATAAGAAGCTTCCCGCACCACTGCGAAAATTGCCGCAGTTTATTGGTAGGGCAATTTTCTTGTTTGAAAAGTTTCGCGGGGTGGAGCAGCCTGGTAGCTCGCAAGGCTCAATGGATACAAAGCTCAAAGCAGATATTGCGGAATCAGCCGTAACCACAGAGCTTCTTAAAAGAGGCTTTAGTGTGCTACAGCCTGTCGGAGATCGGCTCGCTTATGATTTAGGGGCGGATCTTCAGGGTAGGTTATTGCGCATACAGGTGAAGAGCGCTTGGTTCAACGCCAAAGATAATTGTTATATTGTTGATGGCCGCAGGACCAAGACAAATCGCCGGCGTATGATAAGAAAGCGCTATAGCACTGATGATTTTGATTTCGCAATTATTTACCTCGCTGACTTGCATGTGTTTTACGTTATGCCTATAGCGGTTTTCTCCAGCTACGGAAGTACGGTGACATTGATAGAATCAACGAAAAGGCAGCGTAGGCCCAAGTCAGCGGAGTATAGGGAGCGTTGGGATTTGTTATCCGATGGGCTCTTCAGCCGGTAACGGCTGAAGGATAACCTGTCAAATTCGGTGAAGCCTTTATTAGAGAGGTAATACCGAGCCAAGTCCGCCAAGATTTGCGGCGGGAAGGTGTAGAGACTAAACGGCAGGGGTCCTTAAAGTAAGGATCAAGATATAGTCCAGACTACGAATCCACTAATTTGTGGAGCAGCGTAAGCTGAAGTAGCAAGCATAACCTTGAGGTCATGCGTTCAAATCGCATCCCCGCAACCATAAAAACCCCGCAACCTGATAAGTTGCGGGGTTTTTATTAACATGAATCTGCATCTTATCCTGCGGCATAAAAAATTTATCCAGCTTTTTCTCCTGATCGTAGTCTGCCTTTTGATCTATATCCCTTCTCTTGGCAACGGCTTTATCTGGGATGATGACACCAACCTCTATGAAAACCCGTGGG
>JAQUME010000020.1 GCA_028718245.1 Candidatus Omnitrophota bacterium | reverse complement strand
ATCAATAAAGAAGGTTTAAAGATCTCCCGATGAAACAAAAACTGGGAATCATAACTCTGGGATGCCCGAGAAATCTGGTGGATGCCGAGAACCTGCTCGGCCGCCTGGATTCCAAGGGATATACCATTACCGAAGATATCGCTTCCGCCGATATCGCCCTGGTAAATACCTGCGCTTTTATCGAAGAAGCCAGGCAGGAGTCGCTTGATGCCATCCTGGACCTGATAGAACTGAAAAAACAGGGGAAGCTCAAAAAAATAATTGTCCACGGGTGCCTGGCGCAGCGCTATAAAGACCAGCTGCGTAAAGAGCTGCCGGAGATTGACGCTTTTGTTGGCTCGCTTGGGCTTAACCATGAGCAGAGAAGATTTGCTTTAACCCCAAGGCATTATGCCTACTTAAAAATATGCGAGGGCTGCGTAAATAACTGCAGCTATTGCGTGATCCCCGGGATAAAGGGGAAATTGGAGAGCCTTGATGAAAGTGCGATCCTCCGCAAGGTCAGGGATTTTAACCGGCAGAAGCTCTCGGAGCTGAATATCATCGGCCAGGACATCACCGGTTATGGAATGGATCTGCAGGGAAAAAGCGGCTTGAGCGGCTTACTAAAGAAGATAGCGGATAATTCTCCCGATATCGGGTGGCTGCGGCTTTTGTATTTGAACCCCGAACGGGTTAATGATGAGCTGCTGGGTTTGATAAGGGACCAGAAGCGCGTATGCAAATACATTGACCTGCCCATACAGCATATCAATGACCGCATCCTGCGCCTTATGAAGCGTAAGATCACCGGCAGGGAAATTATCGCTTTGATCAAAAAGATCAGGAAAGCTATTCCGGGTGTGGCCTTACGCACCTCGTTTATCGTCGGTTTTCCTTCGGAAACGGAAAAAGAATTCCGCCAGCTTCTGAACTTTATCAAAGAGGCAAGGTTTGAAAGGCTGGGCGTGTTTCTTTATTCCCGGGAGCAAAGCACCCCGGCGTATAATTTTAAGGGCCAGCTTTCTCAGAAGCAAAAGCAGGAGCGTTTTGATATAATTATGTCGGAGCAGCAGAAAATTTCCGCCTTGGTCAATGACAGGTTTATGGGAAAAAGCATACCTGTGCTTATTGAGGAAAAAGAGAATGGAGCCTATATCGGCCGCAGCGAGAATGATGCGCCTGAGGTTGACGGGGTAGTTTACGTGAATTCAGATAAGCCGCTTAAAACGGGAGAATTTGTAAGGGTAAAAATTACGGATACTTTGGAATATGACCTAGTAGGGGAGGTAAGCTCATGAATTTAGCCAATCGCCTGACCTTGTCGCGCATTTTTTTGACCTTTGTTTTTATGTTTTTCTTGTTTTGCCAGGGGCTCTGGGCCAAGGCAGCCAGCCTTATCGTTTTTACCCTGGCAGCATTGTCCGACCTCTTTGACGGCCTGATCGCCCAGCGCTGGAATATGGTTACGGATTTTGGCAGGCTGATGGACCCTATCGCCGATAAGATCCTGGTCCTGGCGGCTTTCGCGGCATTCGTGCAGATGCAGCTGATCGACGCCTGGATGTTCGTGATCATTGTTTCAAGGGAAATATTGATCACCTCTTTGCGGCTCTTTGCCTTAAATAAAGGAAAGGTCCTATCCGCTGCGCGCGCCGGAAAGCATAAAACGGTTTCGCAGATGGCGGTGATATTTGCTATCCTGGGATTTATCCTGCTCAAGGAGATCGTGCTTAAGTATTCAACCTGGAACCCTGCCTGGGAGAAGATCTTCCGTCAGGGAATATTCTTTCTTATGCTGGTTACCCTGGGATTGACCCTATATTCGGGCTTATCCTACCTGTGGGAGAACCGCAAGATGATCGCCCGTTTATGAAGTGTACCGCTTGCGGATCTTTTTTGATCAAGCTAACCGCTTCATTTTTCTTTATCGGTTATCTTCCTTTGATACCGGGCACCTTCGGCAGCCTGGCAGGGGTGGGATTATTTTACCTGCTTAAAGCCAATAACCACGGGTCGTATTTTTTGTTCACCTTTTTCCTGATTCTCTTAGGATTATTTGTCAGCGGCAGGATGGAGAGGTTGTTAGGAAAAAAGGACCCCGGCTGTATTGTTATAGATGAAGTGGCGGGAATGCTGGTCAGCCTTAGTTTTATGCCGGCTATCCCGAGAATAGTTTTTCTTGCTTTCCTTATCTTCCGGATACTCGATACGCTTAAGCCCTATCCTATCGGAAGGCTGCAGCATTTGCGGGGTTCTCTGGGTGTGATGGCGGATGACCTGATCGCGGGTATCTATACGAATATCCTGCTTCAGGTGATATTGAAATTGGCCTTCTCTAAAACGGTATAAACCGGCCCTTGGGTCCCGAGCACGCTTTCAAATAAAGTTATCCCTCCGGCATTAAACTCCAAATTCGCGCCAAGCAGATAGTTTTTCCCTTTCTTAAGTTCTGTTTCTAGAGGCTCCGGATCAAGAGGGTTTTTTACGCGGGCTATAGTGATATGGCTGGAAAATTCCCGTTTTTCTTTAGGTATCCCGATGCCTGAGATCTTTGTTTCTAATATTTCGGCAAGCTGTCTGACCGCGGTATCCTGGCTGATACCTACCCAGATAATACGCGCCTGCCGCAGGCCGGGGAAAACACCCAGGTCATCCAATTTTACCTTGAAAGCAGGGGTTTCCTGTCCGGCTTCAGCGATAATGCGTTTGATCTCTTTAAACTGATGGGGGGAGATATCCCCGAGGAATTTCAAGGTAAGGTGCAGGTTCTGCGGTTTGACCCAGCTGACTTTAGGCAGGCAGGGCTTTAATCCATCCTGGATCTTAGCCAGGGTATCTTTGATCGTGGGGGTGAGCTCTATGGCGATAAATGCGCGCATAATAAACGCAGTGCAGCTTTGGCGGATTTTTCACGGATATTTTGTCTTGTGCCGCGGAAATTAAATTTTCGGCAGGTATTCTTATTTGCAGCATCCAGGCAGATAAAGACCAGGCCAACGGGTTTTTTCGCGCTTTCTCCGCTGGGGCCGGCAAGCCCGGTAATGCTTAAGCCCAGATCGGCTTTTACCTTTTTGCGGATATTTTGCGCCATTGCTCCGGCGACCTGTTTTGAAACGGCCCCGTATTGAGAGATCAGCTTGCGGGGGACTCCCAGTATTTCCACTTTGGATTTATTGCTGTAGGCGACCACACCGAGGATGAAGAAACGCGAGGCGCCGGGATAGCGGATCAGTTCGCTGGCTAATTGGCCTCCGCTGCAGGATTCAGCTATGGCGATGGTCTTGTTGTTTGCGATCAGTTTATCATGGGCCAGTTTGGCAATCCCGTTTATCATATTTATATTATAGTACTTTTTAATGTATTGACAAGCTCCTCTTTTATGTTATACTATCTTTAATTAATTTTCGGGGCAGGTGAAAATCCTGACCGGCGGTTAAGCCCGCGAGCAGGCGCCTTTGGCGGATGCAGACCTGGTGAGATTCCAGGGCCGATGGTAAAGTCCAGATGAGAGAAAATTAAAATCATTGATACCCGAAGATTTTCTTTCGGGTTTTTTTATTGAGGCCACAACTTATGGGCGGGAGATAGAGTCATGTTAAATTCAATTCCGGAAATTCTGGAGGACCTCAAAAAAGGAAAGATGGTCATCGTAGTTGACGATGAGGAGCGGGAGAATGAGGGGGACCTGATCATGGCCGCCAATTTCGCTAAGCCCGCCGATATAAATTTCATGGCAAAATACGGCCGCGGCCTTATTTGCGTACCCATGGAGGAGGAGAGGCTGCGTTTTCTGGAGCTTGATCCGATGCTCAAGAATACCCTGCAGGCAGCTCGGGAGGACCCTTTTAAGACCGCCTGGATGATCTCCGTTGACGCCGCAAGCGGGGTGACCACCGGAATTTCCGCCCATGATCGGGCAAGAACCATTGAAGTTTTGATCAACCCGCAAAGCAGGCCCGAGGACTTAGGCAGGCCGGGACATGTTTTCCCTTTGCGCGGGAGAAAGGGAGGGGTGTTAGTACGGGCTGGGCATACCGAAGCAAGTTTAGACCTTATGCGCCTGGCCGGACTTTATCCGGCAGGGGTGATCTGCGAGATAATGAATGATGACGGCTCAATGGCGCGCATGGAGCAGCTTCTGGAGTTTTCCCGCAAACATAATTTAAAGATCTGCTCCATTGCCAGCCTGATCTCATTCCGCCGTAAATCGGAAAAACTGGTAGAAGAGATCGTTCAGACCAAGCTGCCTACAAAATTCGGGGAATTCAAATTGATCGTTTATCGGGATAAGACCAATGACAAGACGCACATTGCCCTGACCATGGGCTCCTGGAAGGATGAGGCGGTTTTAGTGCGCGTGCATTCAGAGTGCCTGACCGGTGATGTATTTGGCTCCCTGCGCTGCGATTGCGGCCGGCAGCTTGAGAAGGCCATGCAGATCATCTCTTCGGAGAAGAAAGGCGTGATCCTTTACATGAACCAGGAGGGAAGAGGGATCGGCCTGGTTGAAAAGCTGCGCGCCTATAACCTTCAGGATAAGGGTATGGATACGGTAGAGGCAAATGAGGCCCTTGGCCATAAAGTGGACTTACGCGATTACGGTATCGGCGCCCAGATGCTTGTGGACCTGGGGATAAAAAGAATAAGGCTCCTGACCAATAATCCGCGCAAGATCGTCGGCCTTGAAGGATACGGCCTGGAGGTTTCCGAGCGGCTGCCTCTAGAGATCCCGCCTGGCGCCGAGAATTATAAATACCTTAAAACAAAAAAAGAAAAAATGGGGCATCATATAAATATTTAAAAAGAGAGTAGGTAGTAGATAGTAGGCAGAATGCAGGGAAAACCGATAAATAAAAAAAGGGGGATAAGATGACAAAAGTAATTGAGGGGAATCTGTTGGCTAAAGGAAAATCTTTTGGCCTGGTGGCTTCGCGGTTCAATGATTTCATGACCAAGGAGCTGGTAAACGGCTGCATCGATACTTTAATCAGGCACGGAGCCGATGATAAGGAAATTACAGTGGCCTGGGTTCCGGGGGCTTTTGAGCTTCCCTTAGCCGCGCAGAAAATGGCAAGATCAAAATCCTATGACGCGGTGATCTGTTTAGGCACGGTTATCCGGGGAGCGACCCCGCATTTTGATTATATCGCTTCCGAAGCCGCAAAAGGGGTAGCTAAGGTTTCCCTAGATAGCGGTGTGCCGGTTGTCTTCGGTATCATTACCGCTGATAGCATTGAGCAGGCAGTGGAGCGCGCAGGTTCCAAGGATGGGAATAAAGGTAGGGATGCTGCGGTTTCCGCCATTGAAATGGCCAATTTGTTAGGGCAGTTAAAATAATATGCGTAAACGCTCTAAAGCGCGAGAATATGTATTGCAGATGCTCTATCAGATCGATATCACCGGGGTTAACTGCGAGGATGTCCTGAAGAATTTCTGGGAGTCCAGGGAAGAGGAGGAAATTCCGGCGGAGCTCAAGGATTTCTCCTCCGGATTGCTCCAGGGGGCGGTCGCGCATATGCGGGAGATAGACACCAAGATCAGCAAATACGCGGCAAACTGGCAGCTTGAGCGTATGGCATTCGTGGACCGCAATATCATGCGCCTGGGTTGTTTTGAACTTTTCTTCCGCGAGGATATCCCGCCGAAAGTAGCGATCAATGAGGCAGTGGAACTGGCCAAGAAATATTCGGGCTCCGAATCCGGCAAGTTTGTCAACGCCATACTGGATAAAATAAAGATCGAGAAGGAAAAATGAAATACGCCGACCTCCACGCGCATACCTCCGAGAGTGACGGCACATACACGCCCGAGCAGTTGGTCAAGGAGGCGCTCAAGCGTTCCCTGTCAGCGGTTGCCATAGTTGACCATGATACCGTAAGCGCTATTCCCCTGGCTATAAAAGCAGCTGAAAGTACCGCCTTAGAAATTATTCCCGGCATTGAATTGACCAGCCAGTATGAAAACCAGGAGGTTCACATACTCGGGTATTTCCTGGATTATCAGGATAAGGGGCTGCTAGATAAGCTCAAGCCCGTGCGCCAAAACCGCATCCGCCGGGTCCATGAAATGATAAAAAATTTAAAAGGCTTGGATATAGAGCTTGACCCGCAGACGGTCTTTGATATTGCCGGAACCGGCACTGTGGGCAGGATGCATATTGCCCGGGCATTGGTCAAGGATGGTTGGGTGGGTTCAACCGCCGAGGCATTCCGTAAATATATTGGGGATAAGTCGCCGGCTTATGTGCTGGGTTTTCGTTTCTCACCGGAGGAGGCCATAAAGATGATCAGGGATGCCGGAGGGGTGGCTGTCCTGGCCCACCCTTATGTATTGCGTAATGATGACTGGATCATTGAGTTTGCAGCAAACGGCTTGCAGGGCCTGGAGGCATATTATCCCGAGCATTCCCAATCGCAGGTTAATTATTATCTGGAACTGGCTAGAAAACTGAACCTTGTGGTTACCGGCGGATCGGATTTCCACGGAAGCGCCAAGCCGAATGTAAAATTAGGCTGCGTCAAAATACCGCTTGAACTGGTAGAAAAGCTGCTCCTGGCTAAGAGATGAAAAATACACAAAAGGATGATGAATATTATATGCGCTTGGCCCTAAAGCTGGCGCTTAAGGCAAAGGGAAAAACCTCCCCTAATCCTTTAGTCGGGGCGCTGGTGGTAAAAAACAGCCGGATCATCGGCCGGGGTTTTCACGCCAAGGCAGGCCTGGCGCACGCGGAGATCAATGCTTTGGATGAAGCGGGTAAAAAAGCTAAAGGCGCTGTTTTATATGTTACCCTTGAGCCATGTGCTCATACAGGCAGGACAGCGCCTTGCGCCAACCGCGTAATTGAAAGCGGCGTAAAGGAAGTTGTTGTCGGAATGATCGATCCGAACCCCTTGAATAACGGAAAAGGCATCGCTTTGCTTAAGCAGAGGAATATTGAAGTAAGGCACGGGGTCCTGGCCGATGAATCGGCCAGGATAAACGAGAGTTTTATAAAATACATCGCCACCAGGCTTCCTTTTGTTACGGTCAAGGTTGCCGAATCCCTGGACGGCCGGATCGCTACTTACATCGGAGACTCCAAATGGATCACTTCGGATAAGTCGCGCGCCTTTGCCCATAAGATCCGCAAGGATTATGACGCCATCATGGTGGGGGTAAATACGGTGCTGCGGGATAACCCGCGTTTAAATGCCTGGTTTTCCGGGAAGCAGCCGGTCAAGATAATCATGGACAGCAATTTAAGCACACCTGAAAATTCCAATATTTTTTCAGGAGGCGGCCAGGTGATCATTATTACCCTGCCCAGCCGTCCGGGCCAGGAAACGGAGAACCGCAAGCGGCTGCTTGAAAAAGCAAAGATCATTGAAGTAAAGGAGAGGTCCGGACAGATCAACCTGCGTGATGCCTTAAAAAGGATAGCCCGTCTGCAAATAACCAATATTCTCGTTGAAGGCGGCGGTACGCTGATCGGCTCGCTTTTTGACGAAAGGCTGGTGGATAAGGTTTTATTTTTTATCAGCCCCAAGATCATCGGAGGAAAGGATGCCATTTCCTCGGTAATGGGCAAAGGGGTAAGGCGGGTAGACCAGGCGATAAAGTTGCGTGGCGCGAAATTCAGGCATTTTGGCGAGGAGCTGCTGGTTGAGGCAGAGGTAAAGTAAATGTTTAGCGGCATAGTTGAGGAGTTAGGTAAAATAAGAAGGATCTCGCGTTCGGGTAGAAGCGCGCTTCTTGAAATAGCTGCTCAAAAAACCCTGCAGAACACTAAGATCGGCGAGAGTATCGCGGTCAACGGGGTATGCCTTACTGTAGTTGAGCTGAAAAAAGATTCTTTGGTTTTCGAGGTTATGCCCGAGACCCTTAAGGGGACTAATCTGGCCTCACTTAAGATCAGCGAACAGGTAAACTTAGAGCGCAGCCTTAAAGTAGGAGAGAGGATTTCCGGGCATTTTGTCACCGGACATATTGACTGCGTAGGTATTGTGCGCAGGAAGGGTTTGCGTAATGGTAATTTGGAATTTGTAGTTGCAGTTCCTGCTTCTTTTATGCGCTATTGTCTGCCTAAAGGTTCGGTGTCTCTGGATGGGATAAGCCTGACCCTGGCAGATAAACGTAATGACACCTTCAGCGTTTATATCATTCCCCACACCCTTAAAAATACCACTTTGAGTTTCAAAGGCCCTTCGGATAAGCTGAATGTTGAGTTTGATATCCTCGCCAAGAAGATCCCTGCCTAACCTTTCTGTTGTTGCCATACTGTAAAATTCTGGTATAATTAAAACAAATATAGACAAAGGTCCTTCGCCGCGCCACAGCGCGGCTTCAGGACCGTCTTACAGAATCAAAATTGTGGTAAGACGGGGCGTGGCTCAGCTTGGTAGAGCGCTTGAATGGGGTTCAAGAGGTCACAGGTTCAAGTCCTGTCGCCCCGACTTTAAATATATCCCGGTTTATGCCGGGTTAAAAAGGAGGATGAATGCGTAAAATAATTTTACCTTTTTTCCTGGTTTTTCTCTTTATTCTGGCAAGTTCCATTTCTTCCATTTTTGCTGAAGAGCAAATAACCATTGCCACCTATTATCCTTCACCCTACGGAAGCTACCAAGACCTCTATGTGGCAAATGAGCTGGGTATCGGAACGGCAGACCCCCTCTACAGCCTGCATATTGCAAAGGATGCCCCCGCGTCAACGACATTAGGGGGGGCTCCCGCGGTTTTAATGCTTGAGCAGTCAAATAACACTAATTGGTCGGATGGCCAGGCAGCAGCGGAGATACTCTTTAAAAAAGGCGGAGATATTGTCGGCGCTATCAGGTCAGAACATACAAGAGCAGGTGCTCTTCAGTCAAATGAAGATGCCGGTATAAGTTTTTGGGTGGCTCCCAGCGCGGAAACCCCGGTAGCTTTTCAGGCGATGAGGCTTACCCATAATGGCAATCTTGGTATCGGAGAACCGCTTCCCAGCGCGAAACTGGAAGTAGTCTGCCCTGCGGGTTTTACCAATGTTAAAGGCGGCCCCACATCTGATCAGAATCAGCTTGGGTGCATGGAGACAGCGGAGCATGGGACAGGTACATGGTATGTTGCTGCCAATACTTGTTTCACCACCTATGGAGGGCGCCTGCCGAGCTATGCGGAGTGGTATGTCGCGATGAATAATTATGTGCTTACAAATGAAACTGGTAACTGGGAATGGTTAGAGAATAGCGATTACTACGATGGCAACCCGACCTGTGATGTCGCAGGCTCCTCAGCCATTACCATGGTCAGCAACGCATATGCCAGTTCCACATTCTACTATCGCTGTTGGATTCCCAGGTAATCCTGGTTTAGTATGAAAAAGCAGCTGCATGTTTTTTATTCGGGCAATGTTCAGGGCATTGGGATGCGTTATACTGTTCTGGATATTGCCTTAGACCTTAAGGTTTGCGGCTGGGTTAAGAATTTAAGTGACGGCCGGGTTGAGGTTTTAGCGGAAGCCGAAGAAGATACCCTGAATGATTTTCTTGGGCAGGTTAAGGACCATTTTCCCCGCTATATTAAAGAAATAACTTTAGAATGGCATCCGGCAAGCGGGAATTTCCGCGATTTTCAAATAGCATTCTGATCTACCGCATTCAAATATGTCCCTCCCGATAAAAAAAGAGATCACACGGTTAAGGGAGAAAATCCGCAAGTACGACTATCTCTATTATATCTTAAGCCAGCCGCAGGTCTCCGATAAAGAATACGATGATCTGCTTGCCAAACTGAAATCCCTTGAAGAAGCGCATCCGCAATATCGTACTGGTGATTCACCGACAGTACGAGTTTCCGGGGGCATAAGCCCGGGGTTTAAGACAGTAAAGCACGGGGTTGGGATGTTCTCTTTGGATAACACTTATTCTATTGATGAATTAAAGGAGTGGGACACGCGGCTGCGTAAGGGTTTGGGCAAAGAGGCTGTTTATAATTATGTGGCTGAGCTTAAGATCGACGGGGTAAGCGCTAATCTTACCTATGTAAAAGGCAAGCTTGCCATAGGCGCAACCCGCGGTGACGGCCGGACAGGCGAGGATGTAACTGCCAACATAAAGACCATCCGTTCTATTCCTTTGGTTTTAATGGGTAAGGAGCTGCCGGAGTTAGTGGAGATCCGCGGAGAGGTTTATATGGAGAAAGAGGATTTCACGCGGCTCAATGATGAGCGTCAGGAGGCAGGCGAGGTGATTTTTGCCAATCCCCGCAATGCTACCAGCGGCTCATTGAAATTACTGGATTCAAGTATTGTGGCTAAAAGGCATCTTAATTTTTTGGCGCATTCCTTAGGCGCTTATCAGGGTAAGCTGGCCAAGAGCCAGTGGGAATTCTTAGGGTTGTTAAAAGAGTGGGGCCTGCGCACCGATAAGCATTCGGTTTACTGCGGCGATATGGAAGAGGTAGTTGCTTATTGTAAGAAATGGCAGGAGAAAAGAGAGGAAGTACCTTACGAGATAGATGGGACAGTGGTAAAATTAAACAGCTTCAGCCAGCAAAAGCTCTTGGGTTTTACGGCCAAGAGCCCGCGCTGGGCAGTGGCTTATAAGTTTCCCGCGCGCCAAGCGACCACCGAACTCCTGGACATAAAGGTTAATGTCGGGCGCACCGGGGTGATCACCCCAACGGCAGAGCTTAAGCCCGTGGAATGCTCCGGGGTAATTATCAGTAGCGCGACCCTGCATAATTTTGATGAGATAAAACGGCTTAAGATCCGCGTTGGCGACCGCGTTCTTATTGAGCGGGCAGGCGATGTTATCCCTAAAGTGGTAAAAGTGGTCCAGCAGAAAGGTAAAGAGGAATACGTCATTCCCCAACAGTGCCCCGCCTGCAAAGAAAAGATCGTCAAGGAAAAAGAGGAGGAGGTAGCTTTCCGCTGTGTTAACTCCGACTGCCCGGCTCAGCTTGAGCGATCGTTACTGCATTTTTCCAGCCGGGATGCCATGGACATCGAGGGTTTAGGCGAGGCGGTGATCAGCCAACTGGTCAAATTAAAATATTTAAAGAGCCTGGCGGATATCTATAAACTAAAAATTGAGCAGCTGTTAAAGCTGGAATTATTCAAAGATAAGAAGGCGAATAATTTATTATCCGGGATACAAAAGAGCAAATCCCGGGATCTATCGCGCCTGATCTTTGCTTTAGGCATACGCCACGTGGGGCAAAAAGCCGCCTATACATTAGCGCGGGAGTTTGGCAGTATGGATAAGTTTATGAGCGTTAAACTTGAGGACCTGGACAGTATCCCCGAGATAGGGGAGATCATGGCAGGTTCGATCAGGGATTATTTTGGTCTTGGCCGGAACAAGAAGTTGATCCAGGAGTTGAAGGATTCCGGGGTCAATATGCGCCAGGCCCTGGCGGAGGTTAAAACAAATAAGCTGACCAATAAAACCTTTGTCTTTACCGGAGAGCTCAAAGGATTTTCCCGCTCTGAGGCAGAGGAGCTGGTGCGTTTATCAGGGGGGGAATTTTCATCCAGCGTGAGCAATAAGACCGATTTCGTGGTCGCAGGCGAGTCCGCCGGCTCAAAATTAGAGAAGGCTAGGGAATTAGGAGTAAAGATAATCGGGGAGAACGAATTCAAGGAGATGCTTAAATGAGAAGATTTATCATGATTTTTTTCTCGGGGTTCATAATGCTTAACCTGGCAGGCTGCGAGGCATTTACGCGCAAGTTCACCCGTAAATCCAAGAAGAGCGACCAGCAGGTAGAAATGGTCCTGGCTCCCGAGGAATATAAGGGACCCAATATGACGGCCGAGGAGCTTTACCGGCAGTATTTTATGTACTGGAAATCCTGGCAGGATGAGCTGATCAATGCCCTTAGCCAAAATTCCAGCCTTAAGAAAAAAGTGGATTGCGCCGAGCAGGCGATCAAGAATTTGGTAAATATGCGCTCTCTCCTTATCGAACAGGCCCAGAAGAACCTTGATGTTTATATCGCCAGGTCACAGGAGCTGCTTTCGGATATGCAAAGAGATGTCTATGGCGCAGATAATAAGCGCAATAACGACGCTGCCGAGCGGATTAAATCGGATATTCATCGGGGTTTCACTTATACCAAAGTGAAGAATTATCTGCGATGATACTGGAAACCGTTAATGTAAGCCCGATGCAGGTAAATTGTTATATACTTGCCTGCGGGGAGGGCAAAGAAGCTATCATTATAGACCCCGGGGACCAGCTGCGAAAGATAAACGCGGTTTTGGGAAAGTATAAGCTGCGGCCGGGCATGGTGATCAATACTCATGGACACTATGACCATATCGGATGCGATGATAAATTCGGGGTGCCGGTTTACGCGCATAAGCAAGAGGTGACCATGCTTTGCGACCCGGGCTTAAATCTTTCCGCCTCTTTTTCCTGGGCTTATAAAGTTAAATCTGAAATTATCCCCTTAGAAGATAAGCAGATCATTACATTAGATTGCCTGGAGCTGGAGGTATTGCATTTGCCCGGGCACTCTCCCGGCGGAATAGGGCTTTTGATGAAGAAGCCGCGGACAGATATTGTTTTTACCGGAGACACCTTGTTCTGCCGGGGGGTGGGAAGGACAGACCTTCCCGGGGGCGATTCTGCGCAGTTAGAGAAATCAATAAGAGAAAGATTATTTGTCCTGCCCGATGCAACATTAGTTTACCCCGGGCACGGAGCGCAAACCACAATAGGCGATGAAAGAGCTGATTGATTCGTTCCTGGATTATCTGACGGTAGAGCGCGGCCTGGCTAAGAATACCACCATTGCCTATCGCCGGGACCTGAATATTTATCTGGATTTTATCATTGGCCGCGGCCGGAATGCCCTCTCACAGATATCCAAGAACGATATCACCGATTTTATGCTTTTCGCCAAGGAGAAAGGGATATCCCCGGTTAGCATATCGCGCCGGCTGGCAGCCATACGCATGTTCCACCGCTTTCTGGCCAGGGAGAGGGTTTTAAAGAGCGACCCTACTACTTTGATCGATTCTCCGAAGCTGTGGAAGAAGGTGCCGGACACCCTTTCCTTGAATGAGGTGGAGGCATTGATATCTCAGCCTGAAGTGCGCAATTTTCAAGGGGCACGGGACAGGGCAATTATTGAGACGCTTTACGCTACCGGCATGCGCGTATCCGAAGCAACCGGCCTTAGGGTTGCGGATGTAAACCTGGATATCGGTTTTTTACGTTGTATCGGCAAAGGCAACAAAGAAAGGGTTATCCCTTTAGGGAAAAAAGCGATCCACAGCATCAGGAGGTATCTGGAGTTTGCTCGTCCGCATTTTCTAAAAAATAAAACTATGGAGGTGCTTTTTGTCAACCGCTCCGGGGCTAAATTATCCCGGCAATCCGTATGGAAATTGATCAAGCAGTATGCCAAAGAGGCAAAAATAAAAAAACCGATAAAAGTGCATACGCTCAGGCATTCATTCGCCACGCATTTGCTGGAGCGGGGGGCGGACCTGCGCTCGGTGCAGGAGATGCTGGGGCATTCCAATATCTCTACCACCCAGATCTACACGCATATAGATAAAGACCGGCTTAAGAAAATACACAAGATGTTCCATCCTCGTCCATGAAAGAATATTTAAAAAAATTACCACCAGAGATCAAAGAATTCATCAGCCTGGCAGGAAAGATTTCCAAAGAAACCAGGATGCCTGCTTATCTGGTCGGAGGGTTCGTGCGCGACCTGCTCCTGGGTAAAAAGAATTTTGACCTGGATATTGCTGTTGAAGGAAGCGGCATACTTTTTAGCGAGAAGCTGGCTAAAAGATTGGGATCGGGGATAAGGATACATGAAAGATTCGGGACCGCCACTTTGATTTTAAAGGGCCGGCTAAAGGTAGATATCGCCACGGCCCGCAAAGAAAGGTATCCCTGCTGTGCTGCTCTTCCGGTAGTAAGCCAGGGTTCATTGATGGAAGACCTCATGCGCCGGGATTTTACCATTAATGCCATGGCTTTCGGGATCGGCCAGGGCCAGGAGCAAAAGTTGATCGATCCTTTCGGAGGCAGGAGAGATCTTGCGCAAGGAAAGATACGCATATTGCATGATCTAAGCTTTAAGGATGACCCTACCCGCATATTAAGGGCCATACGTTTCCAGCAGCGTTTTGGTTTCAGGATCGAACATAAGACGCTTTTGCTTTTGAAGGAAGCGGCAAATTCAGACCTGCTGCACAAAGTAAACGTGCATAGGATACGGGATGAGCTGATATTAATGCTTAAAGAGGATGATCCGCTAAAGCAGATAAAGGCACTTTACTCTTTGGCGGGTTTATCCTTTATCAGCCCGAAGCTAAAGCCCGGCAAAGCGACCTATGACCTGTTTAAGGCAATTGATAAAGAGATCGCCTGGTTCACTAAAAAATTTCCCGGCCGCAGGCATCTTGATACCTGGGTAATTTATCTTGCCGCACTTTTAGAACCGCTTGGTTTGGCGGAGGTCAAGAGGATCTGCCGCTCCCTGGCGTTACGCAATGGTGAGGAGAAGAGGATCGTTAGCTTTCGCCAATCAGGCCCGAGGGTCATCGTTTCTTTAATGAAGAAGGGGATAAGCCCCAGCCGTATATACTCCCTGCTTGAGCCGTTGAGCTATGAAACGATAATCCTTTTGGCAGCTGTTTCAAAAAACAGGTATTGCAGGGAGTATATCGCGGATTTCCTTGAAATTTACAACGGCATGCGGCTTTATGTTTCGGGGCATGACCTGCATGGCCTGGGTATCTTGCCGGGCCCGGTCTATCAGAAGATATTCGCCAAAGTTCTGGCGGCTAAACTTAACGCCAAGGTCTCCACTTACGAGGATGAGTTGGCTTTGATCAGGAGGTTAATAAAATGTCCAGGCGCGAACGTGTTGAAGAAGCAATAAAAAAAGAAGTGAGTTTGATAATTCATGACGAACTGAAGGACCCGCGCGTAGGTTTTATTACCATAGCCCGGGTGGAGCTGACCAAGGACTTAAGGTTCGCCAAAATATTTTACAGTGTTCTGGGAAAAGAGGAGGAGCATACGAAGACGAAATTAGCTTTGGATTCGGCCCTCGGGTTTATCCGGTCACTCGTCGCCCAAAGGATCAACCTGCGTATTGCCCCGGAGCTTATGTTCAAAGAGGACCACTCAACCGAATACAGCGTAAGAATAGAAGAGGTATTGAACCAGATAAAGGAGACGAATGAGCCTGAAAAAGATCTGCGCAAGCGTAAGAAAATACAATAATTTTCTGATCACCGTCCATACCAGCCCCGAGGGTGATGCTTTAGGGGCGGAGCTTGCGTTTTATAACCTCATAAAAAAGCTGGGCAAATCGGCGACGATCATAAATGAGGATGCCCTGCCTTACGGCTATGATTTTCTTCCCGGAAATGAATTGATCAGACGGCCGGGCAAGGAGACCAGGCATATTAATTTCGCTGATTTTGATTGTTTCGCGGTCTTGGATTGCGCGGATCTAAAACGCACCGGCTCGGTTTACAAGCTCAATACCGGAAATAACCCCATATTAAATATTGACCATCATATCAGTAACCGGGATTTCGGGAGCGTGAATTGGGTGGAGCCTGAGGCCTCATCATCCTCGGAGATGATCTATAAATTGTATAAGCGATTGGGCGTGCCTATAGATAAGGAGGCCGCATTACTTTTATATACGGGAATAATGACCGATACGGGTTCATTCCGCTATTCCAATACCTCCGGTTTTACGCATAAGGCGGTTGCCGAGCTTTTGGGAAAGGGCCTTGACGTGGTGCAGGTTTACCGCAATACCTATGAGAATATCCCCCAGTCCGATATAAGACTGCTGATCAAGGTGCTTCCGGAGATAAGATTTTATTGCCGCGGAAGGGTCGCCTGGTTTATGATCAAAAAAGAATTGCTTAAATCCGGTAAACCCCGCGTTGACCTGGCAGACCTGCTTTTAAGTTTCGGCCGCGCGATCAAAGGGGTGGAAGTAGTGGCGTTATTCAAGGAGAACCTGGGAGAGAATGACGAGGTACGCGTAAACTTGAGGTCGCAGGGACAGGTTGATGTGAATATGGTGGCTTCATTCTTCGGCGGAGGAGGGCATAAGACCGCTGCCGGCTGCACCCTTCATGGTGATATCAACAAGATAAGCAAAAAAGTTCTGAATAAAATCAAGGAAAGCCTTTGAAGATCATATACGGAATAAGCAATATTAAAAAATTTAATAAACCTGTGGCAGCCCTGGGGGTATTTGACGGCATGCACCGCGGCCACAGGGAGATAATTAAATGCGCGGTTATGCAGGCGCGCAGGATCAGGGGGACCAGCATCGCTTTGACCTTCTGGCCTCACCCGCAGAAGGAGGGAAGCTTGTATTCCCTGGAGCATCGCCTGAGATTGATCGCGGAACTGGGCATAGATGTATGCATAGTGGTAAATTTTAACCGCGCCTTTGCCAGGATCAGCGCCGGTGATTTTATCGCCAAAATTCTGGTTAAAAAGATCGGGGTGAGTTATGTATGCGTGGGAAGAAATTTCCGTTTCGGCAGGTTTGCCCTCGGAGATCATAGAAAGCTTGCGCGGGCCGCAAAGAAATATGGCTTCCGGATCAAGGCCCTTAAGGTGGTAAGCTCCGCAGGGAGGCCGGTCAGCAGTACTGTTATAAGAAGGCTGATCAAGAAGGGAAGGATCAGAGAAGCGCAAAATCTGCTTGGCCGCCGGGTGAGCGTATTGGGTTCGGTGACAAGAGGGAGTTCGCTCGGCAGGGTATTAGGCGTGCCTACGGCTAATATCAATCCGCATCATGAAGTCATCCCACCGCCGGGAATTTACGCGGTGAGAATTTTTCTTTCAGGCAAACTTTACGGAGGGGCCTGTTATATCGGAACAAGGCCCACGATCAATTCCAAAAATAGATCCACGCGCATAGAAGTGAACATATTCGGGCTGCATAAGGATATCTATGGAAAATTCCTGGAGATCCGCTTTGTAAAGCTTATCCGGCCGGATAAAAAATTCCCCTCGCTTAGAGCGCTGTCCGCGCAAATGAATAAAGATATCCTCGCCTGCCGCACCCTCCTGAAGGGACGTTCTTAAATCCAAAGCAGGGACGTCTTTAGACCCAAAGCTAAGGGTGTCCCCCGCCAAATACCACAATTTATGGGCTTTTTGAGCGCCAAATCCACTACTTATTGTATTTGTTGAATTTAGGTAAATTTTCTCTTGACAAAAGGGATGATTTTGTCTATACTTTGTCTACTAAGTGGATAAAAGTGGAGTAAAGTGGTAGAGAGGGAAAAATGTTCTACGGC
>JAQUME010000019.1 GCA_028718245.1 Candidatus Omnitrophota bacterium | reverse complement strand
CATCCGACCACCAGAAGCACTGCGCGTGAGTGACCTTCTTTTTCTTGTCAAAAGGGAAAAGCAGGATGGTCAGGACAAAAACTACGAGGAAAAGCAGGATGGTCAACAGAATACTGCCTGTCCATATGCATATTGAAATGATCATTCTCATCTTCTTATTCTTACTATAACCCAAATAAGCGAACTTGTCAATTTTTTACTCAAAGCGGCGGATCAAAATCCCTCTTGCGGTTATCCCCGCCCCGCGGGATATTGACCAGTTTATAAATTTATTGTGGCAAAAACCGCGCGCTTTCTGTATAATGTGTGATAATATGAATACGCTTATTATCGGGTGCGGTTATACCGCCGATTTTTACATGAATAACGCGAAGGCGCATCCCAGTATTCCCATCGTGGGGGCTTACGATACCTCTCAAGACCGCCTGCGCGCGTTCTGCAATTACCACAAGATCAGGGCCTTTAAAAGCATCAGGGATGCTTTCACGAACGATTCCCTCCGCTTGGTGCTTAATCTGACCCCTCCGCAAAGCCATTACTCCGTTACCAAACAATGCCTTGATTCCGGCCGGCACGTATATTCAGAAAAACCGTTGGCAATGAATATAAACGAAGCAAAAGAGCTCGCAGATATCGCCAAAAGCAAAAATGTGCGCCTCGCTTGCGCGCCTTGCAGCCTTTTAAGCAACCCCGCCCAGACATTATGGAAGGCCATAGCAAACAATGCCATAGGAAAAATCCGCCTCGTCTACGCCAATTATGATGGCGGCATGATCGCCCCAAACAAGAAACCTTGGCTATGGAAAAGCGCATCGGGCGCTTTTTGGCCGGCTGACAACGAATTTGAGACCGGCTGCACTTATGAACATGCCGGGTATGTCCTTACCTGGCTGGCTGCTTTTTTCGGCCCGGCAAAGGTCATAACCGCTTTCTCATCCTGCCAAATTCCCGATAAGGGGATAACCGTCAATACAATGGCGCCGGATTTCTCCGTTGGATGCATAGAATACGACAATGGTATTGTCGCCCGCGTAACCTGCGGGATCGTCGCCCCGGAAGAAAAATCTCTTTTGATCTTCGGAGATAAAGGTGTTTTATCCGTGAAACAGCTGAGGAATGAGAGTGAACCTGTTTTTATACGCAAGTATCCCCATACCGGAATACTACGCTATTTGCCGCGGGGATTCTCAAATAAAAGACGCGCCGGCGTGTTCAAAGACCATTTTCGTCACGCCGCCCCCTGGAAAGCCGTAGATTTTATGCGGGGGCCTGCCGATATGGTTGCCGCTATTCAGGAGGACCGCCCGCACCGGCTATGCGCAGAATTAGGCGTGCATATAGTCGAATTAATGGAAGTGTTACAATATCCGCAACGTTTCGGATACCGTAAAAAACTGACCACTACTTTCCCGGCCATTGAACCTCTCCCCTGGGATTAAAAACGGATCACCGCTTCGGGACAGATCTGGTTGTAGGCGCAATAGGTGCAGGCTTTATATCCGGGCTTGGCCGGATACTCCTGATTGCGGATGCCGGAAGAAACCTGAATTATATCCTCTTTTATCTTATCCAGATCATCTTCCTTAACCTCATGCCTGCCGATGATCCCGGATTCTAAAAAGTAAAGCTCTACCGCGACAGGCAAAACTCCAAATATATGCCGGTAAGCCAAAGCATAAAGCTCAAGCTGTTTGCTTTCCTTGACCCGTTTATCCGCCTCCTTCTGCGCCTTGATCTCCGAGGTCTTGAAATCCATGATCACCGCGCCGGCCTTCTCCATATCTACGCGGTCGAACCTCCCCGCTATCTTGTTATCCCCTAAAACAAAAGAGAAATCTTTCTCGATAAATTTAGGGACTTTAGAACTCTTTTCCTCATCCTTATAGAACCTGACCAGGGCCTCCCTGCCGATGCGGAAACGCTCCTCCTGGTGGTTGGCGTCAAGAAAACCCTGGGGGTCGAAATTCGCCTCAAAGCAATCAAGCAGTTCATCCACCTTCATGTTCTTGCCGCTAAGCTTGCGCAGAAAATACTGGCTGACCGCCTCATGCATTGCCCGTCCGTAGATGACCGTATGATGCTCCATTATCGGCACGCGCAGTATATTCACATATTTGTATTTCAAGGGACAGGTCAAATAATCATCTATTTGATAATAACTCAAGGTGATCAGTTTATCTTCGGCGATCTTGGCCAGAGCTGATTTAGGCAGCTCTTTGACCGGCGCAAAACGCCGGATACTCTCAATGGCCGCGGATTTTTTCTTTTCGGTTTCCTGCGCCTTTTCTTTACCCAGGGCCTCAAGCAAAAACTGGCTTGGCTTGCGCAGGCGCTTGCCTCCGTAGTCATCGGCGCTGGTCAAATACAACTCCTCTTTAGCGCGGGTCATTCCCACATAAAAAAGCCTGCGCTCCTCCTGGGTATGGAAATCTCCGCTGGGAAGGATCTCTTTGATCAAAGCATCAGGCAGGTTGATCTGCTGCGAGCGCTTGGGAACAGGGAACTTACCCTGCACAAGGCTGACTAAAAATACCACCCTGAACTCCAGGCCTTTGGCTTTATGGATAGTTAAAATATTTACCGCGTCCTCCTCCAGGTCCGCCTCTACTGTCGGCGGGTCATCTCCGGAATCGATCAAGAGGTTAAGATGTTGTATAAAACTGATCACCCTGTCCTCTTTAGCCACCAGTTCAAAATCGCGGACCTGGTTAAAAAATTTGGCGATATTCTGGATCTTGGTTTCCTTTTCCAGGCTGGGATTGTGCGTCAGGCGCTTAAGATATCCGGTATCAGTGAGGAAACTATAAAGCAGCCTTCCGGTTGTTTCCTCGCGGGAAACCTGCAGGAATTTTTCAATATCCGCCAGCACCTGCTTTATCTTCTCTTTTGTCTTCTCCTGGACCTGCTCCAGCTCCGGGATCTTTTCCAGGTCGTTGAAAACCGAATAAAGCGAGCGGTTCCTGCGCCTGGCAAAATGATTGCATAATGCCAGTTCGGTCAGGTCAACTTTGTAAATTTCAGAGCTGGCCAGGTAATACAAACTTAATGAATCCGATGGATTGGCGATCACCCGCAGGAAATTAATGCACAGCTTTACCTCTTCCCTGGAGTATAAACCCTGGTTGCCGCTGAACTGCCAGGGGATATTCTGCATATTCAAGCCCTGGATAAAGCCCCGGCCGTCGGAATTAGAGCGCACAAGAATTGCAAAATCCCTGAACTTAAAATCACCTGAAGCCACCTTCTCTTTTATGATCTTGCTTACGTTGTCCGCCTCGGTAGAATATGTATCAAAGTGTAAATGCTCGGGCCTGCGTCCGCCTTTAGTCAAGCCGATCAGGTGTTTATCTATTTTAGCTTTTATCTCAAAGCGCTCCGGGTTATTATACTGGATCAGCTGATAGGCGCTGTCTAAGATCGCCTGGGTGGAGCGGTAATTCCGGATAAGGGTGATTTTTTCCGCGTCGGAATACTCTTCTATAAAATTAAGCACATTGCTGTAAGCAGCCCCGCGCCAGCGATAAATACAATTATGGACGACTACACCATTAGCTATAAAATTATGGGTCTTTTCTATTTCTAAATCGTAAACTGTACCTTGCTTAACTTCCTCCGTAATGTTAACGATTCTATCATAAACAATACTAGCCTCTTTCTTAATCGGTAAATAATGGCCCATCAAAACATTCGAGGCCGGCATTATAAGGGCCGGTAAATTAACTATATTGAATTTACCCAAGGTACACTTATATTCCAAAATTCCCCCTGTCAGATCCTTTAGCCTAAAAGCGAGATCCTCTGCTTTGTTTATATCAGCAAAACAAGACCTTAGGGTTTGGCCTTTCTTAGTTTTCTTTAACCTCAATCCCGCCTTCTTGATTTTCCTCAAAGTTTCCTCATCCGAAGTCTCAAGTGATACGCAATGCAGAATAGAAGGATTAATTAGGATCTTGTTTTTCCGCTTCTTGGATATATATTTACGATAACAAAAATTAAGATTTATTTTTACCCTGACCTTGCTGCCCCGGGTAACCGCAGCTAAACAATAATGGTGAAAATCTAAATCGATATCTAAATCTTCGGCTAATTTTCTTACCCCCTCTTCCGTATTCAACTCCTTATAGAGCCTTTCCAGCCATTCATCTACAATAAGAATACCTTTACGCTCTTTAAAACATAACGTAGGTATACCATATTTCAAAGATAGGTAAGTTTCTAAATATTGGGCTTCGCGGTCGGTTTTGAAACCGCGCAAACCCACAATTTTATCTGCCGAACGCTCCAACTTTAACCTAACCGCCAGATCATCAGTAATTCCTAAACGCCAACCTAAACCTTTTCTCCACATTAAATACACATAATAGATCTTTTCTTTCAATTTTTTAGGCCAAGGCGGAACATAACAAAACATCTTATGTTCTGATGTTGCTGTTATATTTACCCCGCTTTCGGTTTTAAAAGTTATAAACCGCGCCCTCTTCTGCCTTTTAAATACTTTTTTAACTTTAGAAGTTCCTATGTGGGATTTCCCCACCGCTGTCAACACCATATCTCCCTGCTTTATTTCCTTAATTTGCCTCTTACCCGCAGGAGTTTCTATTAAAGAATCCCCCGGCAGACATTGATCATCATCGGCAACAACGGTAATGTTTTTTGCCGAGCCGGCCAGAAGCTTTACGATCTGGAACTGGGCAAAGTTAGTATCCTGGAATTCATCCACCAGGATATATTTGAATTGCTTCTGATAATTCTGCAAAACCAAAGGATGCTCGCGCAAAAGCTGCAAGCTTAAATAAAACTGGTTTCCGAAATCAACCAGTCCCTCCCTTGCCAAAAGCTCCTGATACTTGGCGTAAGCTCCTGCCACCTCCATCTGCTGGCTGGCTAGCTCTAAAGCAGCTTCATCCTTAGGCCCGGCTTTGGCATTGACCATAAAATCCTGGGCATATTTAAAATAATCCTTAGCCGAGATATCTTCATCCTTTGCCCGGCTGAAAAATGAAATCAGCGCCTCAATAAAACGGGTGGGCTCTGCCAGCGGCCGGTAATATCCCAGGGGGAATTCAAAGAGATGCTCGCGGAAGAATACCGCTGCCTCCGGCCGGCTAAGCACCTTAAAATCGGGATTTAAACCGGCAATTAGGGAGTTCTCGCGCAGGACGCGGTCGCCAAAGGCATGAAAGGTAGAGATCCAGATATCCGTGTAGCCGTAAGGCATCAGGATATCCACCCTCTCCTGCATCTCCTTAGCCGCCTTATCCGTAAAGGTAAGCGCCAGGATCTCATCGGTCTTGGCCAGGCCCTCATTGATCAGCCAGGCAATGCGTTGGGTGATAACCCGGGTCTTGCCGGTGCCTGCGCCGGCAATGATCAGCAGCGGCCCCTGTTTATGGGTCACCGCCTGCACCTGTTCCTTATTTAATCCTTCTAAAATCTTATCCATAATAGATCTTATTGATTAGGTGTTGTATCCCCCGAAACCGGAGTTTCTTGCAACTTAGCCATCTTCTTATTCAACTTCGCCAATCTTTTTTCCTCTTGTTTTTTCTTTTTTGCCTGTTCCCTGAGCTTCTTTTGAAACGAATAATTAACCATTGCCATTACTTTATCCTCCTATCTTTTTTATTCTCTCTTAGCACCCGCCCGGACAGGCAGCTGTTCCATCCGGGCCAACGCAATACCAGCCTTCGCTGCCGTCGGGATACATAGTCACCCTCCATCCGCACTTCTGGGTTCCCTGCGGAGGCTTTCCGCCTGACAAGCAACGGAAACTATAGAGGGCCAGGTATCCTGAACCCGATACCCAGGAGTGATACTCATACCAGTACGACGAATTACATGTGGCCGGCAATTGTTCTGCGCCGGAACCCACCCCCACATCACTGTTTTGCAGGCCCGTGAATGAACCGTTCGCAAGCAAATATTCCCAGGCCAGTTTACGCATCAACCCTATGTTAGCCCTGCTTTCAGCGCAACGGCCCCTTTCCACTGTTTTAGTATATTGGGTTATGCCCACTGCCGCAAGTATCCCAACGATGATGATGACTACGATCAGCTCAATAAGGGTAAATGCTTTGATCTGTCTTCCTCCCCACCCAAACCACTCGCTAAAAAATATAGAGCCATCACAATTATTTTAAATAATAAATTGCGGTTAGAGCTATCTAATCGAGACTCAGTAATAACAGTTTTCATTACTGCAATAGGCACTATTTTAAATTAAAGAGTGCAATATAGCAATCTTCAATTAAATTAAGAGTATTCTTTAATATACCTTCAGAGTATTCTATTAAGGAAATCTTACCTAGAGAAGATTCGCCAATAAACTCTTTATTGATTTTTCCAGCTTTACAAACTTGGAAAGGAATAATTTCCAGCTTACCATAATGAACAATTTTGTCTCGTTTTGATTGATTTTGTTCAAACTCAGAAAGCCACGAAGCTCTATTCAATATATCTGAAACAGCTTTTAATTCTTTATCCTTACTGAAATGAGGTTTTTTTAACAATTCGAGAATCTTAATTTTTAGAGTTTTAGTACTTTTTGACTCCTGTTTTAGATAAAACCTAAATGACCTGGAAAAAATATTTAAACAGGCATCAGCCTGAAATAAAAATGATTCAAATTCAAATATTATCTTATCCGTATTCATACATATACCGGTGCTGTATTCATTTGGGGCGAATTGTAAAGATTTTCTCGACTCGGATAAATATAGGTCTCTTAATTCTTTTATTCGTTTTAAATGATAATCCATAGCATCGATCTTAAATAAAACATCATGAATCGCATCGAAAAAATCAGTTCTGTGTTCTACAATTTCTAATTTATTACTTTTAGTTCTCTCGTAAAAGAAATCATGTACTTTATGGGCTATTTTAATATAGATAGGCGGATGCCTATCTTGTAACATAAAAGACGTGAATAGAGGAAAACTAATGTTTTTATTCTTTTCTTTTAGCTTGTTTCTATCTTCGATTCTTTTTTCAAAATCATCATAGTGGTCAAAAATAAACTTTCCATCCCTAAAGTAAGCTTTTTTTGATACATAAAATTCATCTTTAATAGCCTCTGGCAAGACTACAGTTAAGTAATCTTCTCTTAAACCACCGCATTTCCTTGCTAAAAGCTCTTTGAGTAGATAATCCGGCTGATTAGTATTAGAGACAACATTCTTAATAACCTCTCCATCGGATCTTCTAACACCATATTTTTCTTGCGTTTTCTCTTCCATTCGGTTTTACTTTTTAATAATTCGACTCTGTATAGATGTTTGGTACTTAGTACTGAATTAATTCACAATAAACTTTATTTATTGGCGAATCCTGCCTGCCCAAGCCACCCCACCGTGCTCGTCTTCACCGCGCGCATCAAGGTCTCCGCCTTGAGCAGTCAACCGCTGCTAACAAATAGAGCTATACCACTAGAATTTTTACAAGTATAACATTATTCTACACTAATAACTTCAATCACTATTTTTTGAGGTAAAGTTCCATTATTATTGCCAACCAAAACTACCTCATTATCTTCTGGAATTTTTGGATATTGAGTATAATCCGCTACTCTATATTCCACAACACCATTTTCTGTCAACAAAATACGGTCTATTTTATATACAAATCCATTTTTCCGTTTTCCGTTAAAGGTAGCATAAATCTTTGCTCGTTCAAAAAAAGGAGTTGTCGAAACTCCAGAAGAAGAAAACCTACTCGAATCATGCTGGTGTCCAATAATGGTATTGTCTTTTGAATCTCCAATTATCCCTTCTCCTACCACAAAATCGTCTCCACCATCATGCCGTTCTCCAATTATAATCGTCCGAGAAGAAGAACTCCCCTTAGGTTGTAAACCTACACCGCTTCTGTGCATCTCTTCGGAAACCCCTCGATATAAATACCTGCCAAAATCATTCATTTAATAATTAACTTGTATTAATTGACGAGAAAGTCCTCGATAATAGAATAATATTGAAGACATGTAGTTAATTATTTCACATGTTGGAATACCGATTTTTTAATTCAAATTACTTGCTTTCTTCAGAAAATCGGTGCTATCTGAATAATTCCAACTAATATACTCAAAAATTCTTTTATAAAAACCTGGGGTGTTTTCGTCCACCTTCTTAGTCATATCAAGTAAATCATGCGCCATAATTCCAAGGCTCTTCAAATTAACAGGATCGACTTTCTCGCAATTTAAACTCCTTTCGCAGTACTCTCTAACCGCTATCTTCCCTGTTTCCAGCCTAATGTGCTTAGCTATTTTTAAGTCAATAAAAGAAAAAATTAGTGTTAAGACTGAAGTACAAACTATAGCTATCCAAAAACCAATCCATCTCGAATTTACAAATGGCGTTACCTCGTTAAGAAATACAAGTGTAAAAATCTGACCAGTAAATGCCAAAAGAATAAAAAAGACCCCAATAATTGCATCGGCCTTCTGCGCAGACATAGAAGCAATCTGCTCTGGTGCAAAAGCCATTCTTGAATAAGGTGAAGTCAAGTATAATATCTCCTTGGGAGTGAGAGCCAAGAAACTTTTGGCCAAAAAGATAGCTCCGATCAGCCCAATAGTAGCTGAAATTAACGATAGAAATCTTTGCCAACCCATTATCCCTCCTTCAATTCTTTAGTGCTAACTACAAAACTATTCCCTCTGCAGCCAGTTAATAGCACCACTGTATGATATGTCTTAGCGGATGGCTTGGCTTGATTTCGAGCAGGGCGTGGAGGCAAGAAGCGGGCACGGTTCACCCGCTATAAGCATCCAGTGAGAGCGACGCCAGCCGACCCGAGCGAAGTTTTGCCACGCTGGGGCAAAACAAGCGTCCCTGCGAGAAACAAGTCAAGGCAGACGCTAATATGTCAGAATGACATTTTCTATTGACAAGCCGCAAAACAGAAGCTATACTTTAATTGGATCACGATGAGAGGCTATCCAAAGGGCTCGTCCCGCGGAATGCCTCTTCTTTATTTATCCCCAGTTTTATACTCCAGTTTTCCCTTCAAATCATTCATAAAAGCCATATTCGCGGTAAACTTCCTCAAGAGAGAAGAAAACCGATGCCGGTTAGGAACGATGAGCTTCATTAACTTGTTTTGCTTTTTAAGATATTCTACAAGGCAATGGAAATCACCGTCTCCCGAAACAATAACCGCCTGTTCATAATTCGGGTATTCTATCATCGCATGAAGCACTAATTCAGCATCTATATTGCCCTTAACTTTTCCATCAACCAGTTCCAAAGTGGGCTTAAAAATCACAATATAACCATACTTCTGCAAAGCAGTATACAGGCTTTCATTGGTAGGTATATAACCTATAAAAATGAAGGCTTTTGTTACATTATATTTATCTTCCAAATATCTACGAAATCTTTTGAAATCAAGCGCCCAGCCCTGGTCACGTATAGCCAAATTTAGATTTTGACTGTCAATAAAAGCGTAATTATTCATTATTCTATCCATAAATAAAAACCTTCGCCCTTTATGAGCGAAGGTTTTAGTTATTTTAACGTGGCAGTTCCCCCTTCGAAACATACCACACCCAATTGTCTAATTTCCTTATACACCTTTACCTGCCTGTTGTCAAGGGATTAGTTTCACACGCAGAGCAGCCTCCCGCCTATATTCTATCTTGACAACGCCGGAAATTCAAGTATACTTATTGAAATTAAGGATTAAACTTAAAGGAGTTTTAAAAATGCTTAAAAAATGCGTTTTATGTAAAAAAGGCGAGCTTAAGGGAAAAAAGATATCCAGGAAAGGCCAATACAAAGCCAAGGGCGGCACCGGCTCCAAGATCGCCCGCTGGACAATGCGCAAATTCCTGCCGAATTTGCAAAAAATGCGCATCCTGATCAACGGCCATCCCGAACAGGTCTACATCTGCGCCAAATGCATCAAAAAGGGTGATTTCAAGAAAGCCCCGAAAAGGGTCAAAAACCCTATTTAAAAAATATATCCTTGGCTTCCAGGATCAGCGACTCATCATCTCTCCAGCTATCGATCTTCGCCGTATAAACCAGGTCCAATGAATCTGCCTGCATCAGGCTGTCCATCAAGCTGCTCATTCCGAAACCAATAACCTGACAGGTTATTACCCCATCCGTTACCCAGAATTTGAGGGTCTGGCGGCTTAAACTCTGCGGCTGTCCTTTTAACTTAAGCGAGCGGGTGTAAAATAACGGCTCCGGGCAGGCCATGCCAAACGGCTCTAAGGATTCCAGCTCCCTGACCATCTTCTCATTTAACTCGGAAAGCGGGATCTCCATATCGATATCCATACTGGGAAGCAGGTCTTCGATCTTCAACCGGTCATGCGCCAGCTTATTAATGCTTTTCCTGAACTCATCGATATTATCCCTGGTGATCAATAACCCCGCCGCGTGGGCATGGCCGCCAAAGCTGTCCAGCAGCTCCTTGCAATCCACCAGCGCGTCAAATAAATGGAAATTCTTAATTGAACGCGCGGAGCCCTTGCATAACTCTTCATTCAGCGAGATAACTATTGCCGGACGGTAAAACCTGTCGGCAAGCTTTGAAGCCACGATCCCCAGCACACCCTGGTGCCAATCCTCTTTGGCGATCACGATCACCTTTTGCTCCTTAAAATTCATTTCGCGGTTGATCATCGCCTCCGCTTCCTCTAATATCTTGCTTTCCACCTTCTGGCGCTGGCGGTTGAACTGCTCAAGCTCTTTGGCAAAACCCTGCGCCTCTCCCATATCCTGGCTCATCAACAGCTTTAAAGACGTCTCGGCATTGCTCATGCGGCCTGCGGCATTCAATCGCGGGGCAATGATAAAGCTTACGTAAGTGGAATTGAATTTCTTATTTTCAATTCCCGCATTCTCAATTAAAGCGCGCAGGCCCGGCCTTCTGGTCTGCCCCATTCGGGATAAACCCTCCCTGGCAATGATCCGGTTCTCTCCGTTCAAAGGAACGCTGTCGGCAATAGTGCCTAAAGTGACCAGGTCGATATCCTCGCTAAGCAGGGAATTGGTTATCGCCTGGCAGAATTTATAAGCCACCCCCACCCCGGCCAGATCCCTGTAAGGATAACCGGAATGCTTGAGCTTGGGATTGATCATACTTGAGGCAGCGGGCAGATTAAAACCCTGCGGCTCATGGTGGTCGGTAACAATTACATCAATATTTTCCTGCCTAAGGCCGGCTACCTCTTTATGATTGGCTGTTCCGCAGTCAGCGGTAACCATAAGTTTTACCTTGTTCTCTTTGGCAAAATTAATTATCTCTTTATTTAAGCCATAACCTTCTGTGATCCTGTGCGGGATATGGTGCAGGACATCCAGGCCCAATGAGGCAAGCGTATTCTTGACTAACACCGTGCTGGTTATGCCGTCCACATCATAGTCGCCGTAAACCATTACCCTCTCTTTATTCTCCCGCGACTTCCTGACCAAATTGACTGCCTTAGGCATATCGGTGAATAAATTGGGGCTGAACAGGTCGCTTATACTGCTTTTAAGGAATTTCTCCCCCTCGGCAGGTGAATTGACTTTACGGTTGATCAGGATCTGGGCCAGGACTTTGGATATGCCTAATTCTTTGGAGAGCTGATTTTGCAGGTGGATATGCGGGGCGGCTAATCTTAGTATTTTATGGGTGGACATTACATTTTTTCCGGTTGAGCTATGCCTAAGAGCTCTAACCCGCAGGATAAAACGATCTTTACCCCCTTGATCAGTTCAAGCCTGGCGCAGGTAAGCGCGTCCCCTTGGCCTAAGACCCGGTGAAGGTCGTAAAACTTATGGAAGCTTTCGGAAAGCTCCTGGAGATAAACAGTGATCATATAAGGGTCGCAGGTGACCAGGCACACATTAAGCACCGCCTCAAACTCAAGCATCTTCTTGATAAGATCAAGCTCCTCTTTTTCCGCCAGCACTGAAAGGTCCAGCTCCTCTTTAAGCTTGATATCCGCGCTGCGCAATATGCTGCAGATGCGCGCGTGCGCGTACTGCACGTAATATACCGGATTTTCGGCGCTTTGTTTCTTGGCCACCTCAAGGTCAAAATCCAGGTGGCTGGATGTGCGGCGCATTAAGAAAAAGAATCTTGCCGCATCCGCGCCTACTTCATCCAATATCTCGCGCAGGGTTATGTATTGGCCGCGCCTGGTGGACATCTGTACCGGTTGGCCGTTACGGAAAATAGTGGCAAGCTGGACGATAATTACCGACAAACTATCCGGAGAATGCCCGAATGCCTCAATGGAGGCCTTGATCCGGCCGATATAGCCGTGATGATCCGGGCCCCAAAGGTTGATCAGCCAGCTAAACCCGCGCTTATATTTATCCTGATGATAGGCGATATCCGGGGCCAGATAAGTCTGGGAGCCGTCGCTTTTGATCACCACCCTGTCTTTATCATCCTCGAAAGCAGTTGATTTAAACCAGGTTGCCCCGTCCTGCTCATACAAAAATCCTTTTTCCTTCAATTGCGCAAAGGATTCCTCTATCTTTCCGCTTTTAGCCAGCTCTTTCTGCGAATACCAGCAATCAAAATCAACCCCGAAATCCGATAATTCCTGCTTGATGATCTTTAAGATATATCCGGCGGCAAAATCACCAAGCTGGCCATCTTTGATCTTTTGCTTATCCGCCTCTTTGGCGATGTCATATATGTAATCGCCCTGATAATAGTTTTCAGGGAACTCTATTTTTTCGCCCGCTAACTCCCTGCGCCGCAGCTCAACGGACTTGCCGAGGATATTTATCTGGTTGCCCTCATCATTAAGGTAATACTCCCGCTGCACGCTAAAATTCAGGAATTCCAGGATGTTCGCCAGGCAATCCCCTACCGCTGCCTGGCGGGCATGGGCAACCGACAATGAACCGGTGGGATTGGCGCTGACAAACTCAATTAATACCTTTTTGCCTTTACCCGTATCCAGCCTTAATGCCTCTTTACCTTGAGCGATTATTTTACCCAGTTGGTCATAAAAATAACCCGCCTCAAGGTAAAAGTTCACAAAACCCGCCCCTTCAATTTTTACCTGGCTGATGGAATCCTTTAATGCTGATTCCGGGATCTCCCCCTGGATAATTTCAACTAATTGGCCGGCGATCTCCCGGGGTGGGCGCTTAAGCAGCTTACTTAACTTTAAGGCGATATTAGTGGTAAAATCTCCGAAGCGGTTATCAGTGGGAAAATCAATGATTATTTCCGCGGGGGGCAGCTTGTCTAACCCGGCCTTTACCAATGCCCTGCTGACCAGGGCTGTGAGCTCTTCTAGAATATTCTTATGCATTGAAAAAATGGCAAGCTATGGTTCTTTCGGCTACGGCTTTTTTGACGGCTTTGCGGCGCTGACTCGGACCCTCTTAGCGTCGGACCAAAGCCTCTCTAAAGAATAAAACTCTCTCACGGGTTTATAGAATGCGTGGGCGATCACCGAGACATAATCCAAAGCTATCCAACCGGATTCGTCTGCCGGAGAGATCCTTGAGAGAGATTTTATTCCTTTATTCTCCAGGTCCTCCTGGATGCCCCGGGCTATGGCGCTTGCCTGCCTCAAAGAGTTACCGCTGGCGATGACGAAATAATCGCAGAAACCGGCTACCTTTGAGACATCAAGAATAACTACCTTCTCGGCTTTTTTGGATTTAGCAGCCAGGGCAATGGCTTGAGCTAACTGTTTTGATTCTATTTTTAAGTACTCCTGTTCAAAAAAGCTAAACTTACTTTGCTTTTCCCAAGATCTTATACATTCCGGTGCCGCAGGAAGGGCATTTGCCTCTCATAGCCGCACGCCCGTTCTTCATGGTAACCTTCTGCTCGTCTTTCATCTCTTTCTTGCCTTTGCATTTCACGCAATATCCTGTTTCTGCCATTTGTTTCCTCCTTGTTATGCAACTTACCGGTTGCAATTGTCCACTAATGTTATCACAGCTTAAATTTCATGTCAAACAATTCTTCAGGGCTTCTTCCTGCCATGAGAATGTTTTTCTTCTATTTCCCCGACTATCTCCTCCAGCAGGTTCTCCAAAGTGACCAGGCCCATGGTCCTCTTCTCTTTATCCGTGATAATGGCGATCTGGATCTTTTCCTCCTGGAATTTCTTTAAAAGATCATTGACCCGCATACCCGGCGCCGCATAATATGCCGGGTGGACCAGGTCCTGCAGCAGGAATAACCCTTTTTCCCTTAATATATAGAGCAGGTCCTTGGCGTAAACTATGCCGACGATCTTATCCAGCGAGCCTTCATATACGGGAAGCCGGGCATGCCCCTCCTCCACGAATATATTAAGCAGCTCTTCGGAATTAGTGTTGATATTGACGCCGATGATCTTATCCTTGGCGACCATGACGTCGCTTAACTTGGTATCCCCGAATTCAAAGATGCGGTGGAGCATCCTGCGCTCATCTTCGCTTAAAACCCCCTCCTCCTTGCCGATCTCGATCATGGTTTTTAATTCCTCTTCGGTGACCAGGGGCATCCTTTTGGCCGGGCCTACTCCAAAGAGCTTGAGGATAAAATTACTGATCCCGATGAAAAATATGATCAGGGGCTTTAAAATTATAAGCAACAGCTCCATCAGCGGAGCCACAAACAGGGCCACCTTTTCCGTGCGTTTTGCCGAAAGTATTTTCGGGGTAACCTCGCAGAAAATAAGCAATACCATCGTAGTGGCAAATGTAGAGACGAGTATTCCCCAGCGGTATCCGTAAACCTGCACGCATATGCCGGTAGCAATCGCGGAGATGGCGATATTGACGATATTGTTGCCGATAAGAATGGCGGCGATCACCTTGTCCAGCTTGGCTACCAGCCGCTGGACATTCTGGGCGCGCTTGATCCCTTTCTGCAGCATATGGCGCAGCCGGATCTTGCTTATGCCGATGATCGAGGTTTCGGAAGCCGAAAAGAAAAAAGAAAACACAAGAAGAATGAACAGTACGAATACGGCTCCGGGGAAAACAGCTAAATGCTCCATTATTTTAAGTTGAGTTTCGCGTAGATCCTCTTGCGCTCTCTTCCCAGCGGACCGATCAGGGAAAGATTGATCTTTTCGCGCTTGAATATTTGCTGGCTGACCTGGCGTATATCCTCTATGCCCACTTTATTTACCTCAGCCACGATCTCCTCCAGGGTATAGGCTTTATCCAGGCAGGCAGTGCTCTCGCCGATCCAAAGCATGTACTCCATGGTATCCTCTAAAGCCAGCATAAGCTGGCCCAGGTAAAATTCCTTAGCCCGTTTAAATTCATCCTTGCTTACCGGTTTATTCCTGATCCTGCCTAATTCCTTGAAGATCAATTCAAGGCATGGCCCAACCTTAGAGTTATCAATGCCGGCGTGCACCAGGAAAGCCCCGGTGTCGGAATAACGCTTGATCCCTGTGCCGATCTCATAAGCCAGGCCTCTTTTCTCCCTTACTTCGTTAAAAAGACGGCTGGACATATTCGCCCCCAGGATTATATGCAGCATTGCCTGGGCGTGCCTTAAAGGATGGTCGCGTTTCAAGGCGTGGAACCCCAAAGCCATATGCGTCTGCTCGGTATTCTTATGAAAGATCTTAAGCTGCTGCTTATCCTGGCTCTCCTGCACAGGGACAAAAGGGTTCGGGTTCCCGCTCTCCTTGCCCGAAAAAATAGCAGAGACCTTTTTTTCCAGCGCCTCATGATCCAATGCGCCTACCGCGGCAACTACGATATTGGCCGGCGTATAATGCTGCTGCTGGAAGGAACGGACAATATCCCGGTTGATATGCTTTACGGACTTGACTGTCCCGATCACCGGCGCGCCTAAGGGCTGGGCCGGCCAGAGAAGCCCGTCCAGTAGTTCATAAACATAGCTCTGCGGAAGGTCCCGGTACATTTTCAATTCCTCCAGGACAACCGTTTTTTCCTTCTTTATATCAACCGGCCTTAAAGAAGGGTTGAGCACCATATCGGATAAAATATCCAGGCTGCCTGATAAATAACGCCCGGGGATCTTGACTAAATAACAGGTGAGCTCTTCGGAGGTAAAACCGTTGAGCGCGCCCCCTACCCCTTCAATAGATTCCTTGATGGAGCGGCAGGAATGTTTGGCGCTTCCCTTAAAAAGCATATGCTCCAGGAAATGCGAGATCCCCTTTTGAGCAGGTTCTTCAAAACGGCTGCCGATATTGATCCATATCCCCAGAGAAACCGAACGCACGCCGCTCAAGCGCTTGGTGATCATCCTTAAACCGTTATTCAGATCGGTTTTTTTATACATTGAACTTCCCGGCAAATTTACCCACTCTTTGCACTAGGTCACGCCTGCCGATATTCTCGCCTATCTTTTTCACGATAGCGCTGCCGATGATCACTCCGTCGCAGATCCCCCGCAGGGAGCGCGCTTGAGCGGGATTTGAGATGCCGAAACCCACGCAAACCGGCTTGGCTGTTGCCTTCTTTATCCTGGCCAGGTTTTTCCTGAGGTCGCCTGCCAAAGTCCTGCGGCCGCCGGTTACCCCGGTCAGAGAAACATAATAAATAAATCCCCTGTCAACGCGGGATATTATTTTGATCCGGCTGTTAGAACTGGTCGGGGCAATAAAACAAATATCAGCCAGCCCTTTCGAATTAGCGTAACGGATAAATTCCTGTGCCTCTTCAGGAGGCAAATCCGGGATGATCACCCCATCCACTCCCGAAGCTACTGCCTTGTCCACAAAACGCAGATCCCCAAAACAGAAGATCGGGTTGTAATAAGTCATAAGGCATACCGGCAAGGCGGTTTTTTTGCGCAAGCCCTTTACCAGATCTAAAATTTTTACTAAGTTTGTACCCTTCTTAAGGGAATACTCGGAGGAGGCCTGGATCACCGGGCCGTCTGCCATAGGGTCGGAAAAAGGCACTCCCAATTCAATTATATCAACCCCTTTGCGCTCCAGCTCCAGGACAAGCTTGGCAGTGGTTGACAAGTCAGGATATCCGGCGGTAATAAAGGCGATGAACGCCTGTTTTTTTTCTTTTTTCAGCTGGCGGAATTTTTTATCAATGCGATTCATGCAGGTCCTTATCCCCTCTTCCGGAGAGGCAAAGAATGACGGTTGAATTTTTGTTTATGGCCTTACCTGCTTTTTTCAGGTAACTAATGGCGTGCGCGGATTCCAATGCCGGGATTATCCCTTCAACTTCGGATAATAATTTAAACCCTTCCAGTGCCTCCTTGTCGCTGACAGCTACATAAAGGGCGCGCTTTATCTCCTTATAATAGGCATGCTCCGGGCCTACCCCGGGATAGTCAAGGCCGGCGGCAATGGAATGGGCGTTTTTGATCTGGCCGAATTTATCCTCCAGGACATCCGACTTACATCCATGCAGGACCC